>NZ_JARGEE010000330.1:0-10308 GCF_033794485.1 Streptomyces sp. MB09-02B | reverse complement strand
CCTCCAACCCCAACGGCCCCCACCTCGAACCGTCGCGCCCTCGAACCGCCGCCACCTCAAACCACCTCCAACACCATCGCGTTGGCGAGCCCACCCGCCTCGCACATGGTCTGCAACGCGTAGCGAGCGCCGCGTTCCCGCATCGCGTGCACCAGCGTCGTCGTCAGCCGGGTCCCGCTGGCCCCCAGCGGATGCCCCAGGGCGATGGCGCCCCCGTGGACGTTGACCTTGTCCAGGTCGGCGCCCGTCTCCTGCTGCCAGGCGAGCACGACGGCGGCGAACGCCTCGTTGACCTCGAAGAGATCGATGTCGTCGATGCCCAGCCCGGCCCGGCGCAGCACCTTCTCGGTGGCGGGGACGACCCCCGTGAGCATCAGCAGCGGATCCGAGCCGGTGACGGCGAAGGAGTGCAGCCGGGCGAGGGGCCGCAGCCCCAGCCGTGCGGCCGTCTCGGCGGACGCGACGAGGACGGCGGACGCTCCGTCGTTGACGGGGCTTGCGTTCCCCGCCGTGACATTCCACTCGATCTGCGGGAACCGCTCGGCGAAGCCGGGGTCGTGGTAGGCGGGCCGCAGCCCGGCCAGGATCTCGGGCGTACTGCCGGGCCGTACGCACTCGTCGCGGGTCACCCCCTCCAGCGGCGCGACCTCGGCGTCGAAGAGGCCGCCCTCCCAGGCTGCCGCGGCCCGGTGGTGGGACGACACCGCGAACTCGTCCATCCGCTCACGCCCGATCGACCACTTCGCGGCGATCAGCTCGGCGCTGATGCCCTGGGGCACGAGCCCCTCGGGGTAGCGCGCGGCGACCCCGGGGCCGAACGGATCCTTGCCGGGCGGCACGTTGGACCACATCGGCACCCGGCTCATCGACTCCACCCCGCAGGCGACGACCAGGTCGTACGCGCCCGACATGACGCCCTGGGCCGCGAAGTGCACGGCCTGCTGGGAGGAGCCGCACTGCCGGTCGACCGTGGTCGCGGGGACCGTCTCCGGGAAGCCGGCCGCGAGGACGGCGTAGCGGGTGGTGTTCATGGCCTGCTCGCCCACCTGGTCGACGGTGCCGCCGATGACGTCGTCGATCAGCTCCGGATCGATGCCGGAGCGGTCGACGAGGGTGCGCAGGGTGTGGGCGAGGAGGTCGACGGGGTGGACATGGGCGAGGGCGCCGTTCGGCTTCCCCCTGCCCAGGGGCGTGCGTACGGCTTCGACGATCACGGCGTCACGCATGGGTCGGGCCTCCATGGCTACCAGGGAGAACTACTAGCGAGTAGGAATTCCGAACTCACCATAACCCTGGAAGTTGGAAAAACAAACCCTCCCCTAGACTGGGCGCATGCCCGCCTCCGGAGATCCGCGCCCCTGTTCCATCGCCGACACCCTGGCGATCGTCGGCGAGAAGTACTCCCTGCTGGTCCTGCGCGAGGTCTGCCTCGGCAACGGCCGCTTCGACCAGCTGGTCCGCAACATCGGGGCACCGCGCGACGTGCTGGCGACCCGCCTGCGGCGCCTGGTGGACGCGGGTGTCCTGGCCAAGCACGCCTACAACGAGCGCCCTCAGCGCTTCGAGTACCGGCCCACCCAGGCGGGTCTCGAACTGGAGCCGGTCCTGATGACCCTCATGGCATGGGGCGACCGCCATCTCCGCACCGACGACGACCGCCCCATGGTGATCGAACACGCCTGCGGCAAGACCCTGGCCCCCACGGTCATCTGCGCGGCCTGCGGCACAGAGGTCCACCACGAGGACCTCAAGGCCCACCCGCAGACCCCGGGCTGGTCGGTGACGGGCCCGACGACCCCCACCCCATAGAGGCGCGGGGAACGGCGCGAGCAACCACACACCACCCGCAGCCGCTCGACCACAGGCTCCCCGGACTTCGAGGCGCCCGGAACCCCCTACTCAGTCCCCCTTGTAGACGTCCAACCGCCCGCACATCCCGAACTTCCCGGTCTCGGAGGGCTTCTCGGCCCACACCCCGGCATCGGCCAGATGGGAGACGTCCCCCCGCTCCAGGCGTTCGAGCTGCGCCCCGGTCGCGGCGGCAGCCGCCCGCGCCCCCCGCTCCCACCTCGCCCGCCACTCCGCGAGCCGGGGACGCACGAGCGCGGCGGCGGCCCGGTGGAACGCGGCGAGCGGCTCGGGCCCGGAGGCGTCCCGCAGCGCCCGGTAGCCCTCCAGGGCGAGGTCGCGCCGGGCGCGGGCGACGCGCTCCCGCTCCTCCTCCGGCGCGTCGAGCGGGATGCGGGTGGCCGCGGCGTACGTCTCCGGATCGGTCAGGTATTCCGGCGGCAGCGTGAGGACCGCGTCCCCCGCCTCCGGGAGCCCGTTGTTCTGCATGAGGACGGTGATGCGCAGATCGTCCTCGTTGACCAGCCGGTGGATGGTGCCGGGCGTGAACCAGGCGACAGTTCCCGGCGCCAGCGGCGTGACCTCGTACCCGGACGTCGTCAGCGTCTGCACGGCACCGCGCCCGCCGGTGACGACGTACGCCTCCGAGCAGGTCAGGTGCATATGGGGCGTGCCGCCGCAGACCCCGTCCGCGGCCGGCCAGTCGTACACGGACAGGTGCGACAGGGCGACCCCGCCCGGCAGTCCCTCGTAGCCGCTCACCACGGGTGCGCCTCCAGGTACTTGGCGATCTCCTCCCGCTCCCAGGAACCGTCCGCCACGACGACCCGGTAACGACGGGTGAGCGTCTCGCCGGGAGCCAGCTCCAGCTCCTCGAAGAACGCCCAGGAGGGGGCGACGGCGGCGAACGGCTCGTTGCGGACGAACCAGTGCGCCGGGTGGGCACCCTCGGCTCCGGTGTGGTCGTTCTCGGGGGCGTGCGCGAAGACGAGCGTGGCGTGGCCGTCGGTGCCGTCGTGCTCGCCCGAGTACGCCAGCCAGGACGCCTGCTCGCCCATCAGTCCCGGCCCCTCGGTGTCGGGCCCGATGATCCGCCCGTCGCGGAAGGCGCGCGGCCCCCGCCAGAACAGACCGGTGTAGCCGGCCATCTCCCGGCCCGCGGTGGTCGGGCTGCCGAACAGCAGCGGCTCGTCCCGGCGGTTGGTGATCGCGCTCGTCCAGGTCAGTGCCCACGATCCGGATTCGGTGTCCACGTCGTGGATCTCGATCCGGCGCTCCTCGTCGGCCCACAGCTCCCCGGTGTACGGGTGCCAGGTCAGCCGCTCGGCGATCACGACCCGCTCGCCGTCCGACTCGACGACGTCGAAGCCGACGTGCGCCATCGAGCCGACCCGCTCCGGGATCGGCAGATAACCCTCGCCGTGGACGTACGAGTTGCCGCCCCACAGGTTCTGGCCCGACAGGTGCGAGGCCGTCAGCTGCAGGCCCTTGTGCCAGCGGTGGTCGTTGGGCCGGAAGTCGGTGACGACGTCCCCGGCCAGCGTCCGGATGGGGTGCAGATACGGCTTCGGGGCCTCCCAGTCCGCCTCCGGCCGGTAGACGTAGCTCAACAGCTCGACGCCCGTGGTGGGTTCGGTGACCGTGATCCGGTCGCCGTGTGCGTGGACCACGCGCAGCCCGTCGTGGAAGGTCATGCGGTGATCTCCTCACTCGTGCCGACAGAGCCGGTGCCGGCGTTGCCCGCGTCGGCGTTGCCCGCGTCGACGGGCACCGGGACGGTTCCGGGCGCCCAGCCGGGGGCACCGCCGTGCATGGCCGTGTAGTACGGGTCCCCGGGTCCGATCTCCCCACGCCGTACGGTCGCGTCCGTGAACGCCGACTTGTACAGCGCGGCGATCAGCTCCAGGCTCGTCCGCCCGTCGGCGCCGCTGCTGCGCGGCCGCTCGCCCGCGCGCATGCTCGCCACGAGCTCGCGCAGCTGGGCGAGGTGGGAGCTGGGCACGTCCGCGCCGAAGTCACGCCAGGCCGCCACGTCCGCCTCCGGGGTGCCGGGGGCGGGGGTGACGGACCAGTCGGCGTTGGAGTGGCCGTACAGATGGGTCAGTTCGACGGTGGCGCGCTCGCAGTCGATGCGGATGCGGCTGACCTCGTCGGGGCTGAGGACGCTGTTGACGACGGTGGCCAGGGCGCCGCTCTCGAAGCGCACCAGGGCCGTGGAGACGTCCTCGGTCTCCACGTCGTGGACCAGCCGCCCCGCCATGGCCCGGACCTCGCTCCACGGGCCGAGCAGATCGAGCAGCAGGTCCATCTGGTGGATGCCGTGGCCCATGGCGGGCCCGCCGCCCTCGGTGGCCCAGCGGCCGCGCCAGGGGACGGCGTAGTAGGCGGTGTCCCGGTACCAGGTGGTCTGGCAGTGCGCGACGAGCGGCCGCCCGAGGCTCCGCTCGGCGATCAGCCGGCGCACGTGCCGCGCGCCGGAGCCGAAGCGGTGCTGGAAGACGATCGAGGCGTAGGGTCCCCCGGTCTCCGCGCCCTCCTCGGCCTCGACCGCGTCGAAGTCGGCGAGCGTCGGCACCGGCGGCTTCTCGCACCACACCCAGGCGCCCGCCCGCAGCGCGGTGATCGTCTGGTCGCGGTGCAGGGTCGGCGGGGTGCAGATGCTGACCAGGTCGGGCCGCTGCTCCGCCAGCATGCGCTCCAGATCGGTGTAACCGTGCGGGATGCCGTGCGCGGCACAGAACTTGGCCACCGCCTCGGCATCGACGTCGACGGCCGCGACGACCTCGGTCTCGCCCTCCTCGGCGAGGAGCTGGAGTGCGGGGAGATGGGAGCCGCCGCCGATGGCGCCGATGCCGACGATCGCGGCCCGGACGCGGCGGCCGGCCAGGGGGGCCGGGGGACGGTCGGGTCGGTGGTCCGCAGTCGGGCTCGGGTCGTTGCTGGATGTGGGCATGGACGTGATCAGCACTCCATCGAACGTGACATCGGACGGTGGCAGGCGCCCTGGTGGCGGGGGTTCCGGCGGAACGGCGACCCTCGGCACGGCAAGCGCTTTCCCTCGCCAGCAAAGTATGTGCGGACATAGTGACTGGTCAACACCACGGATCCGGCCGTTCCACGCCTCGGAACGCCCGCGCTCCACCCGTCCCCCGCACACCCTCCACCTGGGGCCCGCCCGTCGCTCCCAAACCCCTGTGCCGGCCCTGTTCCCACGGGGCGCTAGGCTGCCCCCAGCACCTGCGATCACCCGCCCCCGCGGCGCGGCACGTCTTCCGTCGGCCCTCCTCGATCAGCGCTTGGACCACGTAACTCCATGTCTTGGTTTGAATCCCTCATCCTCGGACTCGTCCAGGGGCTGACCGAATTCCTCCCCGTCTCCTCCAGCGCGCACCTGCGCCTGACGGCCGCTTTCTCCGGCTGGGAGGACCCGGGCGCGGCCTTCACCGCGATCACCCAGATCGGCACCGAGGCCGCGGTGCTGATCTACTTCCGCAAGGACATCGCCAACATCATCTCGGCGTGGTCGCGTTCGCTGTTCAACAAGGAGATGCGGAGCGACCACGACGCCCAGATGGGCTGGCTGGTGATCGTGGGCTCCATCCCGATCGGTGTGCTCGGTGTGACCCTCAAGGACCAGATCGAGGGCCCGTTCCGCGACCTACGCCTCACGGCCACCATGCTGATCGTCATGGGCATCGTCCTGGGTGTCGCGGATCGCCTCGCCGCGCGGGACGAGACCGGTGGCAAGCACCGCGCCGCCAAGGAGCGCAAGAGCCTCGAACAGCTCAGCGTCAAGGACGGCCTGATCTTCGGCCTCTGCCAGGCCATGGCCCTGATCCCCGGTGTCTCCCGCTCCGGGGCCACCATCAGCGGTGGCCTGCTCATGGGCTACAAGCGCGAGGCCGCCGCGCGCTACTCGTTCCTCCTCGCCATCCCGGCCGTGATCGCCTCGGGCGGCTACGAGCTCAAGGACGCGATGGAGGGCGGGCATGTCTCCTGGGGCCCGACGATCTTCGCCACGGTCATCGCCTTCTTCGTCGGCTACGCGGTCATCGCCTGGTTCATGAAGTTCATCTCCACCAAGAGCTTCATGCCGTTCGTCTGGTACCGCATCGCGCTCGGCATCATCATCGTCGTCCTGGTCTCCACGGGCGTGCTGAGCCCGCACGCGGGCGAATCAGGGCACTGACCGGGGTCGCCCCGGACAGAGCGGCCGTCCCCAACTCCCGCCAGTGACCAACCACATACGGCATCTGTAGCCACCCAGTAGCGCACCGTCAGTTCGGGCGCCTACTCTGTTCCGCATGTCCCCCGATTTCCCCGCCCGTGGTTCCGTGCGGTCCGCCGACGACCTGAACGACAGGATCAGAGCGCTGTGGCGCCACGCGGGCGCGTCGCTGTCGGCGCAGGAGCGGGCGGAGTACGAACTGCTGGTCGTGGAATGGGCGGCGGCGATGCGGGGAGACGTGATCGAGGCCGCGTGATCATCTTCCTGAACGGCACGTCCAGTTCGGGGAAGTCGAGCATCGCGACGGAGCTGCTGCGCATCCTCGACGAGCCGTACTTCCACATCCCCGTCGACGCGTTCCACGCCATGCGAACCTCCCGGGAACTGCCCCCTGACGAACTGGCCACCGTCCTGCACCGCACCTGGCGGGGCTACCACCGCGCGATCGCGGGGATGGCCGCCGCCGGCAACAACATCGTCATGGACCACGTCCTGAGCGCCGCATGGCGACTGCGGGACTGTCTCGACCTGTTCGTGCCCCAGGACGTCGTGTTCGTCGGTGTGCGCTGCGGACGCGACGAACTCGCCGCGGCGTGAACGGGGGCGCGGCGACCGGCCGTTGGGGCTCGCGGCCCGGCAGCTGGACCAGGTGCACGCCCACGGCCTCTACGACATCGAGTGCGACACGAGCCGCGCGGACCCCCTCCAATGCGCCTCCCGCATCAAGGAGTTCCTGCCCGACCGGCGGAGACCGACGGCGTTCGAGCAACTCCGCGACGAGCAGCGGGACTCGCACCACGGACGGACAACCGCGCCCTGAAAGGGGCGCGGGGAACTGCGCGAGCAACCACGTACAACCAGCAGTCCGCCAGTGACCAGGCCCCAACGGCGCTTCACCGACCCCCCGACACCCTCAGCACCGCCCCCGTCGTGTACGACGCCTCGGCCGACATCAACCATGCGATGGCCGAGGCGATCTCATCGGCGCGGCCGGGGCGGCGCAGCGGCACGGACGCGGCGATCCGGTCGGGGCGTTCCGGGTCGCCCATCCGCGCATGGATCTCGGTGTCGACCACCCCGGGCGCGACCGCGTTGACCCGAATACCGTCCGGCCCCAGCTCCTTCGCCAGCCCCATGGTCAACGTGTCGACCGCCGCCTTGGTCGCCGCGTAGTGCACGTACTCACCGGGACTGCCCAGCGTGGCCGCCGCCGAGGACACGTTGACGATGGCGCCGCTGCCCCAGGCCGCCATCACCTGGGCCGCCCGGCGCGAACACAGCAGCACACCGAGGAGGTTGACCTCCACCACCCGCCTGAGCTCCTCCGTGCCGGTGTCCGCCAGCCTCCCGAACGGGCCCGTCACTCCGGCGTTGTTGACCAGCCCGGTCACCGGCCCTAGCCGGTCCGCCGCCGTCTCGAACAGCCGGTCCACATCGGCCTCCACCGAGGTGTCCGCCTTCACCGTGACACAGCGCGCCCCGTTGGCCCGCACCCCCGTCGCGATCCACTCGGCGGCCGCGCCGTCGTTCACGTAGCCCACCACCACGTCGTGCCCGTCCGCGGCGAGCCGCAGGCAGGTCGCGGCACCGATCCCCCGGCTCCCACCCGTGACCACCGTGACCGGACGTGACATCCCAACCTCCCCGACGAAGCAAACGATCGATCATCCTACGATCGCAGCTTCGCCCCCACCTCGCATCGAGGGCAACCATTCCGGTCCCGGCGGCAACAGATGAGTGGCAAGCTCCTTTCACGCGAGCCCCACACGCATCACCCTTTCTCCCGAACCAGGCACGGAACCGAAGGACTTGAACGTGGCAGCCCGTTCCCACCGCTCCGCCCGCCGTCCAGGACGGCGCCCCGCCCTCATATCCGCCGCCGTCGCCGCCGTGGCGGCCGTCGGGCTCGCCGCGTCGCTCGTGATCGCCTTCGGCCCCGACCGCGACACCGGCCCCGAGGCCGCCGGGAAGTCGGGGGCCACCCCCGTCGCGGCCACCACCCGGACGTCCGCACCGCCCGCCGGCACACCGGAGCGGAAGAAGCCCTCCGCCACCCCGTCGAAGTCCCCCTCCCCGTCGGCCTCGAAGACCACCCCGTCGGCGACCCCGACCACCGAGCCCACCCCGCCGACGACCGCCGCCACCGGGCGGTCCGGTTCCGCCTCGGGACAACTGGCGGGACGGATCCGCCCCGGGATCGACTACGAGGGGGTCGCCACCTTCTACGACGCCGGGACCGGCGACGGCGCCTGCTCGTTCGGGGCGAGCGACGACGTCATGACGGCGGCGATGAACACCACCGACTACGAGGTGTCCAAGGCCTGCGGGGCCTATGTGCGCGTCCGCGCGGCGGGCGGCGCCGCCGTCACGGTCCGCATCACCAACGAGTGCCCGTCACCGTGCAGGCCCGGCCAACTCGACCTCAGCGCCGAGGCCTTCGCCAAGCTCGCCGCACCCTCACGCGGTGAGATACCGATCACCTGGAGCCTGCTGAGCCCCGCCGCCTCGGACCCGCTCTCGATCCGGTACAAGACCGGGTCCAGCCAGTACTGGTGCGGCATCCAGGTGCTGGGACACCGCAACCCGGTGGCCCGCCTGGAGGTCCGCTCCGGCGGCGCCTGGACCCCGCTGCCGCGTACCGAGTACAACTACTTCCTCTCCGAGCAGGGCGGCGGGTGCGGCGGCGCGCTCCGGATCACCGACATCTACGGGGAGCGGTTGACCGTCGAGGGCCTCACGGTGCGGCCCGACGTCGTGCAGCGGACCGGCGTGCAGTTCGCGGCACGCTGACGGCGCCACCCCACCTCCCACCGGGACGGCGTGCACGGGGCCCACGCGTTGATCCGCCGGATAGCGCAAGCTCGCGCGCGTGCTCGTGGGCCCGGCCGATGCTGAGGGTGCCCCTGCCCGCCGACTTCCCGGGACCCTCATGCCACGCATCACGCCCGCTTCCGGCCCGCGCCACGCTCCGGGACTCAGCGCCGCAGATGGGTCAGGAGGTCGTCCGCGACCGGATACGGCGGCTCCTCCGGAAGCAGCGCCGTGGCCGCGTCCAGATCACGTGCCCGTACGAGGCCGTGGATCTCCCTGGCGAGCGGCGTCACGTCCTCGATGCCGACGATCCACTCGTCCGCGTACCGTGCCGCCGCCTCGCCCGACAGTCCCAGCTGCAACGAGCGGTACGGCAGCGGGGCGAGCCCCAGGTTGCGCTCGGGGTCCCACTGGACGCGTGCGGGCGACCTGCGCACCTCCCGCTGCCAGGCGGCCCGGCTCTCGTGCACTTCGGGGACGTAGTGCGAGAGGCAGGAGTGGCGCAGCGCCCACTCGAAACCCTCACGGCTGATCTCCACGGCCAGGACCGTCTCCTGGCCCTCCTTCAGGCCCCAGCCGCAGCGGTACATCATCCACAGGAAGGACGGCTTGATCCAGGTCATCCGGTCCCGCTTCCACGCGGCCGGGAAACGACCGTGCCGCGCTGCCGGGCCGCCAATCTCCGGGCGGTACGCCTGGTAGACGGTGACCGTGTCGGCGGTGTGGCGGGCACGGACACGGAACCTGGGCTCGGTCGCCGAGGGGCGTTCACTTTCAGTCACGGGCACCAGGTTCGGTCACGGCCACGCCGCCGAGCCAGCGAATATCCACGGCCGATGCGCGGCCGGTCACGGGCCCGACAGCTCCGCCGCACCGGAAATATCCCCCATCCGACCGCACGCCCCTTGGCGTGGCGCGGGTCCTGCCCCAAGACTGAGCCGATGACGCAGCGTGTGGAGCTCGCGACCGTGATGGACCGCCTCGCCGTCGACGGCCTGATCACCGAGTACGCGGTGGCGGTGGACGACGGCGACTGGACGGCGTACCGGGACCTGTTCGCACCGCGGGGCCGCGCGGACTACCGCTCCGCCGGAGGCATCGAGGGGGATGCCGGGCAGGTGGCGGGGTGGCTGGCGCGGAGCATGGAGCTGTTCCCCATGCGTCAGCACCTCATCGTCAACAGACGGCTGCGGTTCGAACTCCTGGAGCAGGACACCGGCGACACCGCCCGGGTGCAGGCGGACTACATCAACCCGATGCGCTTCGCCGGTCACGACGGGGGGTCCACCGCCCCCGACTTCGTCTGCGGCGGTCGCTACGCCTTCGGCCTGGTCCGCACCCCGGACGGCTGGCGCCTGCGCGAGGTCGTGGTCCAGGAGAAATGGCGCCGCGCCCCCGAGGGCCTCACCCCCGGCCGGCAC
>NZ_JARGEE010000032.1:0-36688 GCF_033794485.1 Streptomyces sp. MB09-02B | reverse complement strand
GACGAGACGTCTCGTGCAACTTCCATGGTGGTGGCCGTGGGGTGCGTTGTCGGGTGCGGGTGCGTGGGGGCTTCTCGCGCAGTTCCCCGCGCCCCTGAAAAGCAGGGGCTGCGCCCCGTGCTTTTCAGGTCCGCAGGGCCTGGTCTTTCAGGCCCGCAGGGGCCTGAAGCTTTTAGGGGCGCGGGGAACTGCGCGACCAGCCCCCACGCACCCGCACCCGACAACGCACCCCACGGCCACCACCATGGAAGTTGCACGAGACGTCTCGTCTCGCATATCGTCGGCGCATGACCCCACACATCGCCATGTTCTCCATCGCCGCCCACGGTCACGTGAACCCGAGCCTCGAAGTGGTCCGTGAGCTCGTGGCGCGCGGTCATCGGGTCACGTACGCGATCCCGCCGGCCTTCGCGGAGAAGGTCGCCGAGACCGGAGCCGAGCCCAAGCTCTGGCACTCCACTCTGCCCGGCCCCGACGCCGACCCCGAGGCGTGGGGGAGCACGCTCCTCGACAACGTCGAGCCCTTCCTGGAGGACGCGATCCAGGCCCTGCCGCAGCTCGTCGAGGCCTACGAGGGCGACGAGCCCGACCTCGTGCTGCACGACATCACCGCATACCCGGCGCCGGTCCTCGCCCACCGCTGGGGCGTCAAGGCGATCTCCCTCTCCCCGAACCTGGTCGCCTGGGACGGCTACGAGGAAGAGGTCGCCGAGCCCATGTGGGCCGAACCGAAGAAGACGGAACGCGGCAAGGCGTACTACGCCCGGTTCCAGGCGTGGCTGGAGGAGAACGGGATCACCGAGCACCCCGACCCCTTCGTCGGCAGGCCCGCCCGCTCCCTCGTCCTCATCCCGAAGGCGCTCCAGCCGAACGCCGACCGGGTCGACGAGAGCCGCTACACCTTCGTAGGCGCCTGCCAGGGCGACCGTTCGGCGCAGGGGGACTGGCAGCGGCCGGCCGACGCGGAGAAGGTGTTGCTCGTCTCGCTCGGGTCGGCCTTCACCAAGCAGCCCGACTTCTACCGCGCGTGCGTGCGGGCCTTCGGCGAGCTGCCCGGCTGGCACGTCGTGCTCCAGATCGGCCGGCACGTCGACCCGGCGGAGCTGGGGGAGATCCCGGACCGGGTGGAGGTGCGGGACTGGGTGCCGCAGTTGGCGGTCCTCCGGCAGGCCGACGCGTTCATCACCCACGCGGGCGCCGGCGGCAGCCAGGAAGGACTTGCCACCGCCACCCCGATGGTCGCCGTCCCGCAGGCCGTCGACCAGTTCGGCAACGCCGAGATGCTTCAGGCGTTGGGCGTCGCCCGCCATCTGCCCAAGGAGGAGGCGACCGCCGAGACCCTGCGCGAGGCGGTCCTCGCCCTCGTGGACGACCCCGAAGTGGCGCGCCGCCTCAAGGAGATCCAGCAGGAAATGGCGGGCGAGGGCGGCACCAGGCAGGCCGCCGACCTCGTCGAGGCGGCGCTCGGAACCCCGTGATAGCCGGGCAAGCCGGCTGGTTCCACGCTCTTCGTGAAATCGTGGAACTTTTTAGGTCACGGTCAGGTCACTCAGTAACGCTCGGATAACGCCCGGTCCGCGCGGAACGCGCACTGACTCTGTTACCGGGTTCGACCGTTACCCCCTTCGAAAGGTTGTGTTCGGCGCTTCTTGTGCCTCGGGTGAACGACTTCCAAGCTGAGGATGAATTCATTTCGAACGCCAGGAAGTTGACCCATGCGCCGAGACATACCCGACCTCGCGGAAGTGCGTCGCGTCACCCAGAAGAAGCGGGACGCCTGGTGGACCGTGCTCCTCGTCGACCCGGTCGCCACCCCCCTGGTTCGGCTGACCGCGAAGTACACGAGGATCACGCCCAACCAGCTGACCTGGGGCGCCTTCCTGCTGGGTCTGGTCTCGGCCGCCTTCTTCGCACTGGGTGACTGGCGCTGGCTGATCGCCGGCGCGGTCGTCTACCACCTGAGCTTCATCCTCGACTGCATGGACGGCAAGGTCGCCCGACTCACCGGCCAGGGCTCGGTGTTCGGGGCCTGGCTCGACTTCGTCTTCGACCGCGTCCGGGTCGCGGCGTGTTCGGTCGCCCTGATGGCCGGGCAGTACCAGCGCACGGGAGAGACCTTCTACATCTGGCTCGCCGCCGCCGTCATCGGCTGCGACGCGCTCCGCTACATCAACTCGCTGGAGACCTTCAAGGTCCGCCACACCATGCGCAAGCAGATCAAGGCCAGGCTCCGTGAGGCCCGTCGGGCCGAGAACGAGCGGGAACTCGCCTTCATGGAGGACCTGCTGCGCGAGAACCCCGAGGCCGACATCGAACAGGACCTGCGCACGGTCGCCGCCGAGGTCACCCAGGCGGCGCCGCAGGCCCAGGTCGTCGACCTGCACCAGGAGTTCCGCCGCCGCTTCCCCTTCTACCTGCGCGTCCGGTCCTTCCTGCTGCGCCACCGGGTCCGCCCCCATCTGATCAGCGGCATCGAGTTCCAGATGGGCGTCTTCATGATCGGCCCGATCGTCGACTCGGTGATGACGGCGACCCTCGTCTCCGGCGCCCTGCTGCTCGTCTTCGAACTGGCCATCGTCTACAAGCTGTTGCTCTCCACCCGCGACTTCACCCGCACCCTCGACTCCTTCGACCGGGGGGACGTCGCCACGGCGGCCTGAGCCGCTGGGTACGGACACCGAGGTGGGCCGGGGCGACGCCGCCCCGGCCCACCTCCGCGCTCAGGCCCCGATCAGACCCGTACCCGCTCGTCCCGCGCGTCCCGGCCGGCCGACGACACCGGCTCCGGCTCCGGCGACTCGTCATGGGTGAGGTCCGGCAGCCGGTTCAGCCACTTCGGTAGATACCAGTTGCGCTCGCCCAGCAGGGCCATCACCGCCGGGAGGAGCACCCCGCGGATGATCGTCGCGTCGATGAGGACGGCGGCCGCGAGACCCACACCCATCTGCTTCATCGACTGCATGGACAGCGTCCCGAAGATCGCGAAGACGGCGACCATGATGACGGCGGCGCTGGTCACGACGCCGGCCGTGGTGACCACCCCGTGCCGGATCGCCTCCTTCGTCGTCCGGCCCCGCAGCCGCGCCTCACGGATCCGCGAGACCACGAACACGTGGTAGTCCATCGACAGCCCGAACAGGATCACGAACAGGAACAGCGGCAGCCAGGTGATGATGGCGCCCACGCCCTCCGCGCCCACCAGCGAGGCACCCCAGCCGTGCTGGAAGACCGCGACGAGGATGCCGTACGCGGCGCCCACCGACAGCAGGTTCAGCACGATCGACGTCGCCGCGATCGTCAGCGAGCGGAACGACAGCAGCATCAGCACGAAGGCGAAGACCACGACGAAGGCGAAGACCGGGACGACGGAACCGACCAGCTGGTCGTTGAAGTCCTGGTTGCCCGCGACCTGCCCGGTGACCGGGGCCTCGACGCCCTCGACCTTGCCGAGCGTGGCGGGCCGTACCTCGTCGCGCAGCTTGTCCAGGCTCGCGCCCGCCTTGTCCTGGTCGGAGCCGCCGACCAGCGGCACGTACACGAAGGCCACGTCCTGCGCGTCGTGCACCTTGATCTCCACCGGGCCGCGCGAAGCCCCCGACGCGACGGCCTCCTCCTTGAAATCGGCCAACGCCGCGCGCACCTCCGGGGCGTTGATGTCCTTCGCCTTCACCACCACCTCGGCCGGCTCGGAACCGCCGGGGAAGGCCTCGTTGACCCGGTTGTACGTCTGCACGATCGGCAGCGAGTCCCCGAACTCCTGGTCCAGCGTCAGGTTCTGCGTCTTCATCCCGAGCGCGGGCGCGGCCACGGCGAGCAGCGCACCGGTCGCCACGACCAGCGACAGCGCCGGCTTGGCGAGGACCACCCGCAGGACGGCGTTCCAGAAACGGCTCTCCGAACCGTCGCCTCCCGCACGGCCGTTCTTCCGCCGCTTGTCCGGGTGCAGGAACGGGATACGGCCCTTCTCGACCCGCCCGCCCAGCAGCGACAGCAGCGCCGGCAGCACCGTGACCGAACCGACCATCGCGACGGCGACGACCATCAGGGACGCCAGGCCCATCGCCTCGAACTCGGCGAGCCCGGTGAACAGCATGCCCGCCATGGCCACGCACACCGTGACACCCGAGACGATGATGGCGCGGCCACTGGTCGCGGCGGCCACCCGCAGCGCGGCCTGCGCGTCCCGGCCCGCCGCCCGCTCCTCACGCTCACGGCGCAGATAGAACAGGCAGTAGTCGACACCGACGGCCAGGCCCACCAGCAGCATCACGGAGTTGGCGGTGTCGCTCATCGGGATCACATGGCTGACGATGGCCATCAGTCCCATCGTCGCGACGATCGCGGTGATCGCCAGCGCCACCGGCAGCAGCGCCGCGACGACCGCGCCGAACGCGATCAGCAGGATGCCGAGCGCCACCGGCACGGCCGAGTACTCGGCCTTCTGGAAGTCGTCCCCGAAGGCGTCGTCGAACGTCTTCATCATCGAGGCGCCGCCGATCTCCTCGATCCGCAGCGACCCGTGCTCCTTCTGGACGTCGGCGACGGCCTTCAGCACCGGTTCGATCCGCTCACCCGCGGTGTCCGACGCGCCCCGCACATCGAACTGCACCAGCGCGCTGCGGCCGTCCTTCGAGATCGTCCGCGTGTCGTACGGAGAGGTCACGTCCGCGACCTTCCCGGTCCGCTCGACGGCCTGCATCACATCGGCCACGGCGGCCCGGAACGCGGGGTCCGTGGCCCGGGTGGCGTCGTCCTTCGCCTGGATCAGGACCGTCTCACCGGCGGGTTCCTCGATCCCCGCCTCCTCGACGATGTGCGCCGCCGCGCTCGTCTCCCCCTTGAGCTGGTCGCTGTCCTTGACCTCGACCGAGCCCATCGCCGAGCCGATGCCCATCGTCAGCACCACGAACAGCAACCAGACCCCGACGGCCGCCCAGCGGTGCCGGGCGCTCCAGCCGCCCGCCCGGGCGGCGATCCCCCGCACCCGTACCTCTCCGTTCCCCATGACGGGCCAGCCCCCTCGCAAGCGATGGCGACCCCCTGCCGCCACCTTTCGCTTCGAAGGTATGAGCCGGATAAGGGCATCTCGTCGTGCTGTCCGGTGAACCCCACCGCCCCCGGGTCCTCCGCTCGGACCCGGCTCCCTCCCCATGAGGGAGGACAGTGGCCCCTTACACACATCCCGGGTTCTCGGGGCCGCTCCTCAGGGTGGCCACTCCGCCCGGTGCATATCGTGAACCCATGACGACGTACGCGGCGCTACTGCGCGGGATCAACGTGGGCGGCAGCAAGAAGGTCCCGATGGCCGACCTCCGTACCCTCCTGACCGGCCTCGGCCACGACGGTGTGGCCACCTACCTCCAGAGCGGCAACGCGGTCTTCACCAGCGACCACGGCGACGAGGACTCCCTCGCGGCCGAGATCACGACCGCCATCGGGAAACACTTCGGCTTCACCGTGGACGTCCTGGTGCGCGACCACGCGTATCTGGAGGCCGTCCGGGCGGCGTGCCCGTTCCCGGCGGCGGAGTTGGAGGGCAAGCAACTGCATGTGACGTACCTGTCGGAGACCGTCGACGCGACCCGCTTCGAGGGGATCGACCAACCGGCCTTCCTGCCGGAGGAGTTCAGGATCGGGGACCGGGCACTGTATCTGTACGCCCCCGAGGGCCTCGGCCGCTCCAAGCTCGCGGAGGCCCTGTCGAGGCCCCGTCTCCTGAAGGGCCTGACCGTCACGACCCGCAACTGGAACACGGTGGTGAAGCTGGCGGAGCTGACCACATCACACCCGTAGCCGCCACGCCCCACCCTGGGGCGCCCCGGGCGCGGCACACCGGCCCCGCCCGACGACCTGCCGCAACAGATTCGCCCACACGGCGCCCCGGGAGTGCCGGGGCCGGATCGCTGCCGGTGGTGAGCCCTGCACGGCCCGGCGTGGAGGCGGAGGCGGCTGGGCGGGCCGTGTCATGGGCGACACTCCCGCTCCCGGTCCGCGACTTCAGGCCCCCACCGCGATCCGCGCCGGAAGCGAGGCCTCGTCGTATCTGCGCAGCAGCAGCCGTGCCACCTCCGGTGCCGGGCCCAGTACGCCGGCGAGGTCGTCCGCCCCGGCCGCGCCCCGCGCGATGCGGTCCGGCAGCCGGCCCGGCGCGATGACGTACGGCGCCACGGCCACCCGTGCGCAGCCGAGCGCCCGCAACTCCCGTACGGCGTCCTCCGTGCGGGGGAGGGACGCGGAGGCGAACGCGGGTCGCACGGCGCACCAGCCGGTGTGCCGCCACTCCCGCGCGATATCTGCGATCACCGCGATCGCCTCCGGGTCGGTGGACCCCGCCGAGGCCAGCACGACCCCGGTCGAGGACCTGTCGGCGGGCCTCAGCCCCGCCTCGTACAGCCGGCGTTCGAGGGCCGACAGCAGCAGGGGCGACGGGCCGAGCACCTCGGCCTGGCGGATGCGCAGAGCCGGCGGGGCCTCGCGCAGGACCGCCGGGATGTCCGCCTTGGCGTGGAAGGCTCGGGTCAGCAGCAGCGGCAGGGCCACCACGTCCCGTACGCCCTCCGCCGCCAGCGACTCCAGCACCCCTCGGACCGAGGGGAGGTTGAAGTCCAGGAAGCCGGTCTCCACGCGCAGCCCGGGGCGCGTCGCCCGCACCCGCTCCACCAGGGCGTGCACGGTCGCGGCGTGCCGCGGGTCGCGGCTGCCGTGGGCGATGACGAGGAGGGCCGGCTCGTTGAACATGTGGATCAGCTCTTCACCAGCAGGCCGCGGCCGCGCAGGACCCGCCGCTCCAACGGGCTGAAGATCAGCAGGTCGATGGCGATACCGACCAGCAGGATCAGGAAGATGGCGAGGAACACCGTGGCCATGTCGATGTTGGTGCGGCCGTTCTCCAGCAACTGGCCGAGACCGACACCGAGATCGGGGTGGCTCGCGATGATCTCCGCCGCCATCAGCGAACGCCACGAGAACGCCCAGCCCTGCTTCAGACCGGCCAGATAGCCGGGCAGCGCGGCCGGCATCACGATGTGCCAGGCGCCCTGCAGACCGGTGGCGCCCAGGGTGCGGCCCGCCCGCAGATACAGCGGGGGCACCTGGTCGATGCCGGAGACCAGACCGTTGGCGATCGACGGGACCGCGCCGAGCAGGATCACCGTGTACATCATCTGGTCGGTCAGGCCCAGCCAGACGACGGCCGGCGGCACCCACGCCACCGACGGCAGCGACTGCAGACCGGAGAGGATCGGACCGATCGCCGCCCGCACGAACCGCACCCGGGCGACCAGGATGCCGAGCGGCGTGCCGATCGCCAGCGCGATCAGGAAGCCGAACAGGCCTCGCGAGACACTCGTCCAGACGAAGCCGAGCAGCTTGCCTTCCAGCCAGGCCTGCTCCGTCCGGTCCCACACCTCGGACGGCGGGGGCAGCTTGCCCGGGTCGGTGACGATGCCGAACGACACCAGCCCCTGCCACACCGCGAGCACCAGCACGATCGCGGTGATCGGCGGCACGATCTTCTGCCGGAACGTCTGGCTGAAGGGCGTCCGGCCGGCGCCGGGCGTCTCCAGGGCGTCGAGGCCCGCCTCCACCGCCCCGAGCCGGTCCTTGTCGGCGGCCGGGGCGTCGATCCTGTCCGTCGCCTTCGTCTCACTGCTGGCCATGACGGCGGATCTCCTCACGAAGGACATCGGTGATCTCCAGGGACAGCTCCGCCACCGGAGCGTCCTCGATACGGCGGGGCTGCGGGATGTCGACCCGCCACTCCCGGGCGATCCGCCCCGGACGCGAGGACAGCAGCACCACGCGCTGCGCGAGCCGTACGGCCTCGCGCACGTTGTGCGTGACGAAGAGGACGGAGAGCTGGGTCTCCTCCCAGATCCGGGTCAGCTCGTCGTGCAGCACGTCCCGGGTGATGGCGTCGAGCGCCGCGAACGGCTCGTCCATCAGCAGGAGCTTGCTCTCCTGGCCGAGGGCCCGCGCCAGCGCCACCCGCTGCCGCATACCGCCGGACAGCTCGTGCACCCGCTTGCCGTACGCGCCCTTCAGCCGGACCAGGGAGAGCAGGTCCTCGGCGCGCTCGCGCCGTTCGTTCTTCGGAACCCCCCTGAGCTTCAGGGCGAGTTCGATGTTCTTGCCCGCGGTCAGCCACGGGAACAGGGCGTGCTCCTGGAACATCAGAGCGGGGCGCCCGTCGGTCGTGATGCTGCCCTGGGACGGGGCGTCGAGCCCCGCCACCAGGTTCAGCAGAGTGGACTTGCCACAGCCCGAGGCCCCCAGGAGGGTGACGAACTCGCCCGGAGCGACATCGAGGGTGATGTCGTCGAGCACGAGCTGCTGCCCGGTCGGCCCGGCGAAGGACTTCGATACGTGCTCGATACGGGCTGCGTGCTCGGCGGCGCCGATGCCGTCGGCGGCCTTGGCGAGTGCGGTGGCCATGGTCGTCACCTCCTGGGAACGTGGCGGACTACGCGGTTACTTGACGCCGAGACCGGCGTCGTCGACCTCGGGCTCGCCCTCGGCCTTCAGGACCTTGTTGAGGATCGACAGGTCGTAGATGCCGTCGAGCAGCGGGTCCTTCAGCAGGCCGGTCTTGACCGCGTGGTCCGCCTCGGTCTGCAGGGTGGACGCCAGCGGGTCGTCGGTGAACTGGATGGACGCCCACGCCGGGTCGAGGACCTTGGCGTCCAGCGCCTTGCCGGAGTCCTCCTTCAGCCGGGCGTTGGCCGCCTCCTTCGCCTTGTCCGTGTCGGAGTCGATGAAGGCGTTCGTCTTCACCGCGCCCCGCAGCACGGCCTCGACGACCTTGGGGTGCTCCTTCAGGAAGTCCTGCCGCACGATGATGTTCGTGATCACGAACTTCTTGTCCGGCCACAGGTCGGCCTCGTCCAGCAGCACCTTGGCGCCCTCGGCCACCAGCTTGGACGCGGTCGGCTCCGGCACCCAGGCACCGTCGATCGAGCCCGACTTGTAGGCGTCCGGGACGATCTTGTTGTCCGTGCGGACCACGGAGACGTCGCCCTTGCCGCTCTCGGCGTCGACCTTCCAGCCCTGCTCGGCGATCCAGTTGAGGAACGCCACGTCCTGCGTGTTGCCCAGCTGGGGCGTCGCGATGTTCTTGCCCTTGACGTCCTTCAGGGACCTGATCTTGTCCGGGTTGACGACGAGCTTCACACCGCCGGAGGCCGAACCACTGATGATGCGCAGGCCCTTGCCCGCGGACTTGGTGTAGCCGTTGATCGCCGGGGAGGGACCGATCCAGCCGATGTCGATCGACTTCGAGTTCAGCGCCTCGATCTCGGAGGGACCGGCGTTGAAGATCGCGTACTCGGCCTTGGTGGCGCCGAGCTCCTTCTGGAAGATGCCCTCCTGCCGCCCGACCAGGGCGGTGGCGTGCGTCAGGTTGCCGAAGTAGCCGATCTTGACGGTGTCGAGGCCCTCGATCTTCTTCGCCCCGGCGGCCACCTGGGCGGTGTCGTCGTCCTTCGCCTGGGAGCCGTAACCGCAGGCGGCGAGAGCGAGAAGGGGAAGGGTGGTGAGGGCCGCGAAAGTGCGCCGGAAGGCGGCAGAGCGGTGAGCAGGCACGGGAGGTGTTCCTCTCGGAGGCCCGGCGGTCACGGTCTCTCAGGTCGTGGCCGGGAGGTCTGGTTTTCGTCTACGGCGGTGGGGGGTGAGGGCGCGCAAGCGGTGCGCGTACGTCATCGCACACATCGCGCCACTCCGCCCTGTCCGCTGCCGAGGGCGCCGCTGCCCACACGGCCGCCCTCCTTCGCGAACGTCGCGTAGAAGCCCTGGGGGTTCATGTCAGAAGTCCCACCCGTCGTCCTCGGCCTCGTCCTTGACGGGCTCCGGGGTGGCGAACGACTCGCCGACCATGCCGGCCGTCAGCGTCGTGCCGTCGGACGGGTCGATCAGGATGAAGGAACCGGTGCGGCGGGAGTCGGCGTAGGAGTCGACCGGCAGCGCCTCGGCCGTGCGGACCTTCACCCGGCCGATGTCGTTGGCGACGAGCTGTCCCGGGTGCGGGTGCAGGGACAGGTCGTCGAGCGTCAGCCGGGACGGGATGTCCTTGACGATCGCCTTGACCGTGCGGGTGCCGTGCTTGAGCAGCACCCGGTGGCCCACCGTGAGCGGCTGGTCCGCCACGTGGCAGACGGTCGCCTCGATGTCCTGCGTGGTCGCCGGGGCGTCCTTGCTGGGCACGAGGAGGTCGCCGCGCGAGATGTCGATGTCGTCCTCCAGCAGGACGGTCACCGACTGGGTGGTCCAGGCGACGTCGACCGGCTCGCCCAGCAGGTCGATGCCGGAGATCTTCGACGTCCGGCCCGACGGCAGCACGGTCACCGCCTCGCCGACGCGGAACGAACCGGCGGCGATCTGACCCGCGTAACCCCGGTAGTCGGGGTGCTCGGCGGTCTGCGGCCGGATCACGAACTGCACGGGCAGACGGGCGTGGCAGTGGCTCAGGTCGTGCGCGACCGGCACCGTCTCCAGGTGCTCCAGGACGGTCGGGCCGCCGTACCAGTCCATGTTCGCGGACGGCTCCACCACGTTGTCACCGGCCAGCGCCGAGATCGGGATCGCGGTGATCTCCGGGACGCCCAGCTCGGAGGCGTACGCAGTGAACTCCTCGGCGATCCGCGCGAAGACCGGCTCCTCGTACGCGACGAGGTCCATCTTGTTCACCGCGAGGACCACGTGCGGGACCCGCAGGAGCGCGGCGATCGCGGCGTGCCGGCGGGTCTGCTCGACGACGCCGTTGCGCGCGTCGACCAGGATCACCGTCAGCTCGGCGGTGGAGGCGCCGGTGACCATGTTGCGGGTGTACTGCACATGGCCGGGGGTGTCGGCGAGGATGAAGCGGCGCCGGGCGGTGGCGAAGTAGCGGTACGCCACGTCGATGGTGATGCCCTGTTCGCGCTCGGCGCGCAGGCCGTCGGTGAGCAGGGCGAGGTCGGGGCCTTCCTGGCCACGGCTCGCCGAAACGCGCTCCACGGCTTCCAGCTGGTCGGTGAGGACCGACTTGGAGTCGTGCAGCAGGCGGCCCACCAGGGTGGACTTGCCGTCGTCGACGGAACCGGCGGTCGCGAACCGCAGCAGCGTGGTGGCCGAGAGCTCCTCGGCGGTGATGGTGCTCATGCCTAGAAGTACCCCTCGCGCTTACGGTCTTCCATCGCGGCCTCGGACATCTTGTCGTCGGCGCGGGTCGCGCCCCGCTCGGTGAGGCGGGAGGCGGCGATCTCGGTGATCACGGCGTCCAGCGTGGTCGCGTCGGAGTCGACGGCGCCCGTGCAGGACATGTCACCCACGGTCCGGTAGCGGACGAGGCGCTTCTCGACGCTCTCGCCGTCCTTGGGGCCGCCCCACTCGCCGGCGGTCAGCCACATCCCGGCCCGCTGGAACACCTCGCGCTCGTGCGCGAAGTAGATCTCCGGCAGTTCGATGCCCTCGCGGGCGATGTACTGCCAGACGTCCAGCTCGGTCCAGTTGGAGAGCGGGAAGACGCGGACGTGCTCGCCGGGCGCGTGCCGTCCGTTGTAGAGGTTCCACAGCTCGGGGCGCTGGCGGCGCGGGTCCCACTGGGAGAACTCGTCCCGCAGCGAGAACACCCGCTCCTTCGCGCGCGCCTTCTCCTCGTCCCGGCGGCCGCCGCCGAAGACGGCGTCGAACTTCTCCGCCTGGATCCTCTCGGTGAGCGGCACGGTCTGCAGCGGGTTCCGCGTCCCGTCCGGCCGCTCCTTGAGGACACCCCGGTCGATGTAGTCCTGCACGGACGCGACATGCAGCCGCAGCCCGTGCTGGGCGACCGTACGGTCGCGGTACTCCAGCACCTCGGGGAAGTTGTGCCCGGTGTCCACGTGCAGCAGGGAGAAGGGGATCGCGGCGGGCGCGAAGGCCTTCAGCGCCAGGTGCAGCATGACGATGGAGTCCTTGCCGCCGGAGAAGAGGATCACCGGCCGCTCGAACTCGCCCGCGACCTCGCGGAAGATGTGGACGGCCTCGGACTCCAGCGCGTCCAGGTGCGACAGCGTGTACGGGGTGCCGGTCTCCCCGGAGACGGCGGTGACGGTCGTCGTCATGCCAGGCCCCTCTCGGTGAGCAGCTGGTGGACCAGCGCGGCGGACTCCTGGACCGTCTGGTCCTGCGACTCGATCCGCAGGTCCGGGGTCTCGGGAGCCTCGTACGGGTCGTCCACACCGGTCAGCCCGGAGATCTCACCGGCCGCCTGCTTGGCGTACAGGCCCTTCACATCGCGTACGGAGCACACCTCGACCGGCGTCGCCACGTGCACCTCGACATACGCGGCACCGCTCGCCGCGTGGCGCTTGCGGACCGCCTCGCGGCTGTCGGCGTACGGCGCGATGACCGGCACGAGCGCCTTGACGCCGTTGCGGGCGAGCAGGTCGGCGAGGAAGCCGATGCGCTGCACGTTGGTGTGCCGGTCGGCGCGGCTGAAACCGAGGTCCGCGGTGAGGAACTCACGGATCTCGTCGCCGTCGAGGACCTCCACGAGGTGGCCCTCCTCGCGCAGACGGCTCGCGAGTTCGTGGGCGATGGTGGTCTTGCCGGCGCTCGGCAGACCCGTGAGCCAGACGGTGGCTCCGGTGGCTCCGGTCGTCACTTGGTTCTCCTGGTTCGTCGCGGGAGCACGGCCCGTCCCGGGGCCGGTGTTCCCGACGGTCTCGGCTGTCTCGGTCACAGGTGCAGCCCGCACTCGGTCTTGGCGTTGCCCGCCCAGCGGCCCGCCCGCGCGTCCTCGCCGGGGGCGACCCGGCGGGTGCAGGGGGCGCAGCCCACGGAGGTGTAGCCGTCCATGAGCAGGGGGTTGGTGAGCACGCCGTGCTCGGCCACGTACGCGTCCACGTCGTCCTGCGTCCAGCGGGCGATCGGGGAGATCTTGACCTTGCCGCGCTTCTCGTCCCAGCCGACGACCGGGGTGTTCGCCCGGCTCGCGGACTCGTCGCGGCGCAGTCCGGTGGCCCAGGCGTCGAAGCGGGTCAGGCCCTCTTCGAGAGGCTTGACCTTCCGCAGGAAGCAGCAGAGGTCGGGGTCGCGGTCGTGCAGCTTCGGCCCGTACTCGGCGTCCTGCTCGGCGACCGTCTGCCGCGGGGCGATCGTGATGACGTTGACGTCCATCACGGCCTCCACGGCGTCCCGGGTGCCGATGGTCTCCGGGAAGTGGTAGCCGGTGTCCAGGAACACGACGTCGACGCCGGGCCTGGCCCGGGAGGCGAGGTGCGCGACGACCGCGTCCTCCATGGAGGACGTCACGCAGAAGCGCTTGCCGAAGGTGTCCACGGCCCACTGGAGGATCTCCAGGGCCGAGGCGTCCTCCAGATCGCGGCCGGCCTGCTCGGCGAGCGCCTTGATCTCGGCGCGCTTCGCCGCGTCCGGGCCGGTCGCCTCCGGACCGGCCGCGTCCGTTTGGGACGCGGCGGATGTATCGGAATCCGCCTGAACGGCAGTCATATGTGATCCCCTCCGCTGTCGGCTCGCTGAACCCCTCGGGACAACAGCCCGAGGAACTTCAACTGGAAGGCTCGATTGCAGGCTCCGCATTCCCAGGCCCCGTGACCTTCGTCGTTGGGGCGCAGGTCCTCGTCACCGCAGTAGGGGCAGTAGAAGGGCGCCGCACGCTCACTCATCGGTCCCGCCCCCCTCCGCGCGGACACGGGTGACGACGGCCCCGATCACCGCGCCGAGGCCGGCGCACAGCAGGATGCCCATGACCGTGGTCATGAAGAAGCTCACGACAGCGCCTCCTCGGAAGCGCGCGTGACCCACGCGGCGAACCGCTCGCCGTCCTCGCGCTCCTCCTGGAAGCGCGTGAGCACGCGCTCGACGTAGTCGGGGAGTTCGTCGGCGGTGACCTTCAGACCGCGCACCTTGCGGCCGAAGCCGGCCTCCAGGCCGAGCGCGCCGCCCAGGTGCACCTGGTAGCCCTCGACCTGCTCGCCCTGGTCGTTGAGCATGAGCTGGCCCTTGAGACCGATGTCCGCCACCTGGATACGCGCACAGGCGTTCGGGCAGCCGTTGATGTTGATGGTGATCGGCTCGTCGAACTCCGGGATCCGGCGCTCGAGTTCGTCGATCAGCAGGGAACCGCGCGCCTTCGTCTCGACGATGGCGAGCTTGCAGTACTCGATGCCGGTGCAGGCCATCGTGCCGCGCCGGAACGGCGACGGGTTGACGGTGAGGTCGAGTGCCTCAAGGCCCGCGACGAGCGAGTCGACCTGCTCCTCGGTGACGTCGAGCACGATCATCTTCTGCTCGACCGTGGTGCGGACCCGGCCGGAGCCGTGCGCCTCGGCGAGGTCGGCGATCTTCGTCAGGGTGGTGCCGTCGACCCGGCCGACGCGCGGGGCGAACCCGACGTAGTAGCGGCCGTCGTTCTGCTGGTGGACACCGACGTGGTCGCGCCAGCGGGCCACCGGCTGGTCGGGGGCGGGGCCGTCGACCAGCTTGCGCTTGAGGTACTCGTCCTCCAGGACCTGGCGGAACTTCTCCGTGCCCCAGTCGGCGAGCAGGAACTTCAGCCGGGCGCGGGTGCGCAGCCGCCGGTAGCCGTAGTCACGGAAGATCGAGATGACGCCCTCGTAGACGTCGGCGACCTCGTCCAGCGGGACCCAGGCGCCGAGCCGCTGCCCGATCTTGGGGTTGGTGGAGAGACCGCCGCCGACCCAGAGGTCGAAGCCGGGGCCGTGCTCGGGGTGGCGGACACCGACGAAGGCGATGTCGTTGATCTCGTGCGCCACGTCGAGCAGCGGCGAACCGGAGATCGCGGACTTGAACTTGCGGGGCAGGTTCGAGAAGGCGGGATTGCCGATGATGCGCCGGCTGATCTCCTCCATCGCGGGCGTCCCGTCGATGATCTCGTCGGCGGCGATCCCGGCGACGGGTGAGCCGATGATCACACGGGGGGTGTCGCCGCAGGCCTCGGTGGTGGACAGGCCGACGGCCTCCAGCCGCTCCCAGATCTCGGGCACGTCCTCGACGCGGATCCAGTGGTACTGCACGTTCTGCCGGTCGGTGATGTCGGCCGTGCCGCGCGCGAACTCCTGCGAGATCTCGCCGATCACCCGCAGCTGCCGGGTGGTCAGCCGACCGCCGTCGATGCGCACCCGCAGCATGAAGTACTTGTCGTCCAACTCCTCCGGCTCCAGGATCGCGGTCTTGCCGCCGTCGATCCCGGGCTTGCGCTGGGTGTAGAGACCCCACCAGCGCATACGGCCGCGCAGGTCGTTGGGGTCGATGGAGTCGAAACCGCGCTTGGAGTAGATCGTCTCAATGCGTGTCCGCACATTGAGACCGTCGTCGTCCTTCTTGAACTGCTCGTTGCCGTTCAGCGGGGTGAAGTGACCCGCGGCCCACTGGCCCTCGCCACGGTGACGGCTCACCTTGCGGCGGGGCGTGGCGGGGTTCTGCGGGGTGGCGGCCATGGTGTGTATGTCCTTCGGGAAAGGCGTGGAAGCGGCTCTGACCCGCGCTTGCGCGCGCATGCGGGCACACGCGGGCAGCGTGTGCGACGCCTGCGCGTCCTTGCGCGGGCTGAAACAGAGGAGGGTGCGGCGCTGTCGCCCGGGGTCGTCCAACCCCTCGCGGTCGGGCTCAGCTCACCGGACAGATGGCGCTGGACATGCGGCCGAGGTCGACGTGCCGCCGACTCACCAAGGCAATTCCAGTTCCAGACATGACGGAAGCGTGGCACGCCTCTTTAGACCGAGTCCACCGTCATCCACATTCCGGACAAGGATGTCTCGCATCGCGAGACGATGTGATGTGGGTCATGGTGTGGACGGGGTCGCGCCGGGCCAGGGCCCCGGCGCCGTCGCGTCGGGCTCCTCCGTCACCTTCGTGTCGAACAGGGCGAAACCCCGCCGCAGGTAGTTCGCCATCGCGTGCTCCCCGTCCCGGGAGCAGGTGTGTAGCCAGACCCGCTTGGTCGGCGGCAGCCCCGGCCACCGCTCGGCGAGGTCCCAGGCCCGGGCCGTGCCGTACGACAGCAGGTGCCCGCCGATGCGCCGCCCCCGGAAACCCGGGATCAGCCCGAAGTAGACGATCTCCACGACCCCGCCGTCCTGCGGCTCCATCTCCACGTAACCGGCGGGCGTGCCCCGGTCGTAGGCGACCCAGGTCTCCACGCCCGGCCGCTCCAGGTGCTCCCGCCACCGCTCGTACGACCACGACAGCCGGTCGATCCACAGGACGTCCCCGCCGACCGAGGCGTACAGGAAGCGGCTGAACTCGGGGGAGGGGACCTCGGCGCGCACGACACGGACGTCGTCGCCCTCGGGTGCCGAGGCGGGAAGCAGATCGCTCGGCGAGGTCTGCTCCAGGGACCAGGTGGTGACAGTACTGCTGCTCATGGGCCCAGGGAATCACGCGCCCCGGCCCGCCTCCAAGGCCGGGCCGGGTTCCCCGGAGGCGGCGCCCCGGCCTCCCCGGGGCAATCGACCTGGCCCCGCGGGGCAGGCGACCCGGCCTCCCGGGTGGCGCGGCCTAATCGAACGCGGCGTCGACGTCCGACAGCTTCACCGCGTACAGCACCCGTTCCGGGATGGGGTCGGTCAGGGTCCAGAGCTCGTCGGTCTCCGGTGAGTAGGAGAGGGAAGCGGTGTGCCGTCCCCAGCAGGCGTACGACCGGATGCCCGACTTCTCGTCGGCCTCGTCCGCCGCGCACCTCGCCGCCCCGGCGCCTTCCTCGTCCTGCCGCCAGAGCGTGCCGTGGCTCTCGCGCTCCTCGGCGGCCTGCTCGACGTACCAGTCCCCCTGGTGGGCGAGGACACCCCGGACACCGGAGGCCTCGGTCACGTACGCCTCGGTGGCGACGGCCTTGCCGGCGCGTCCCGTGGCCGGCAGGCCGGTGCGGTCGGCGGTGATGTCGAGGGCGTAGCGCCAGACGCGGGCGGGCCGTTCGCCGCCCGGCCGGGACCGCTCGCTCACGACGACGCCGGGCGGGGTCGACGTCCGGTCGAGGGAGAGCGAGCCGAGGCAGGGCACCCCGTCGTCGTCCCGCGCGTCACAGCTGCGGCCGCCCGGTGGGGTGTAGGAGGCGACCGCTGGCAGCGCGTACCGGTAGTGGTGGGCCGACCAGCCGTCGCCCGACCTGCCGATCGCCTCACTGTCGGTCACGTCGGCGCGGAGGAAACGGGCCAGGTCGAACACGTACAGGGAGTCGTCCTGCCCGTCCCGGCTCCGTGGGCCCCGTGCGGTGACGATCAGCTTGTCCTCGTACCAGGCCATGCCGCCGAGCCGGGCGCGCAGTCCCTCGAAGCCCCGCTCGTCGGCCGTCGGCACGACCAGCAGGACCCAGCGGTACCTGAGGTTCGACGGGTCACTGGCGTCGACGAACGCGACCCTGGCGAGCCCCCTGTCGTCGGGGCCGCCGGTGCGCGCGCCCGCGGCACGCGTACCCGCGTCGGACGTGGTGCCCTCGGGGGCGACCCTCTCGGCGCCGCTGTGCGTCCAGCCGGACGCGATGACCCGGTTGTCCCGGGACGTGGTGACCGAGCGGGGCACCCACCGGTCGTCGACCGCGTCGCCGGGCTCCCAGCAGTACGCCCGCGCGGCGACCGGCTCGACGGGCAGATTGTCCTTCTCGGTGCTGAAACAGTCGGCCTCGCCGCGCATCGCGTGGTTCGCGCTGCCCAAGACCTGGTCCAGACCGACCCCGCCGCCCATCTCGTCGGTGAGGGTGCGCAGTCCGGCGCTGTCGGTCAGGGTCTCCCGGAGCTGGAGCGCCCGCAGCTCACCGGCCGAGGTGATCGAGGTGAGGGCGCCCGGCGTCTCGCCGCCCGCCGCCTGCGACGTGCTGATCAGGGTGGCCGCCGCCGTGAGCGCCAGCGCGGTCCCCGCCAGGGACGCGCGGAGCGCACGCCCCCTTCTGCGTCGTCGGTGCCTGCCGCGGTGCTTCATCAAACCTCCCGGGGACGGCCAACTGCCTACCCAGAACAAGATCTTGACGGGGAGGCAGGTGGGGCGGCCTGGCAGCGATGCTACGTCAGTGGGACACGTGTCACGCCGAGGTCCCGGGAAATGCAGGGAGATCCCTCACCCGAGGCCATGATCCGTTCACCGGTACGAGAGCGGGGATGTTCGGCCAGGGGCTCAGAGGTTCGGCCCGGCACGCTCGTGCTCCGACGGCCCGTCCGCCCGGAGGAGGCCACCCGGCGCACCACCCCGCGACCGCACCACCCCCGGCGCCACCGAGTGCGGCAACAGGTCCAACGGGCTCTCGGGGAGCAGCACTTCGACGTCGGCACGCTCGGTGAAACGGTACGGCCGGTGGTCCAGGAAGGCACCGAGATAGCGGCGTACCCGGGACATCTCGGCGCGGACCGTGACGGTGCGCCCGGGGTCGCCGAACATGTCGTCGGCGAGCGCGGAGGCGCTGCGTCCACCCCGGTGGAGGGCGAGCAGGTACAGGAGTTCGGCGTGGCGGGGCGTGAGCTCATGGGTCCAGGAGCCCGCGCAGCCGGCGACGGTGACGGTCCAGCCGCGCGGGTGGGAGACGTCGAGCGTGATGTGCGTGGCGGTCGGGACGGCCGCGGGTTCGGCCGCGGGGCGTATCAGCCAGCCCGCCGGCAGCGGTTCGACGGTGCACGGACCGAGCGCGGGGAGCCGGCAGCGGCCGGGGGAGAGGGACTTGGGCAGGGCGACCCGGCCGGTGTACGGCATGCCGGTGACGGCGGCCGTCCAGCCGTCCCGGTCCACGGCGATCGCGCGGCCGCCGATCCGGGCCAGCACCGGAGCGGCCACCGCCCGCAGCTGTTCGAGCGAGGCGAGGTGCAGCTCCCGGAGGTGGGCCTGGGCGAGTTTGGCGACCGAGTCGACCAGCGCGAGCGTGGAGGGGTGCAGGGTCTCCAGCGGGCCGCTGATGTCGACCGCGCCGAGCAGCCGGCCGTCACGCGGGTCGACGATGGGGGCGCCGGTGCAGGTCCACGGGTGCAGGGCGCGCACGAAGTGCTCGGCGGAGAACACCTGGACGGCGCGGCGGGAGACCAGGGGCGTGCCGACGCCGTTCGTGCCGACGGTCTCCTCGCGCCAGTCCGAGCCGATCCCGAGTCCCTGCCCGTCCGCCTTGCGGAGCACGGCCGCACTGCCCTCGCGCCACAGCACCCGGGCGTCCGCGTCCGCGACCATCATGATGTGCTGTGTGGTGTCCGCCAGGGACAGCAGCCCCTCGCGGAGCACCGGCAGGACGTGGCGCAGCCGCGAGGTCCGACGACGGCGCTCGACCTCGTCGCGGCCGAGCAGGTCGGACCGGAAGTCGTGGTCGGGGTCGACGCCGCCGCGCGCCGTGCGGCCCCAGGACTCCCGGATCACGGGGCGCGGGGCGGGTTTCGCGGGCCGCCCGTCGAGGGTGGCGGCGCGCACCTCGCCGAGGATCCGGGCCGCCCGGGCGGCGTCCGTGGCGGTCAGCCGCGTGTCTTCCATCGGCGAGTGCGGCACACGTTCCTCCCCGGCAGGCCGTCCGCTCCACGGCCCCTGGTGGCCGTGGAAGTCCGGATCCGCGCGACGGCATCGACTGCGGGTCTCCCAGTGTGCCGTTCTTCGGCCACGGAGGGGCGGCCTCCGGCCACAGAGCGCGGACGAGTTGCAACCCCCTGCAACCCTGGCGGACCGGCCCGTGCTCCTTGAAACTAGTTCAACGTCGCCCGGTGCGGCGTCTGCGCTCCGCTCCGAGGGGCCACAGAAGCGGGGGTGGTGCCGTGTCGGCGCAGCACCACCCCCGCCTCGGACGGCCCGGTCGCACCACTCGAAAGAGGGGGCGCCCGCCGCGAGGAGGGCTGTCCCCCGTACGGCCGCGGCTCAGCGCACCGGCCGCGCCCGCTCCACCACCGAGGCGAGATCCAGGGTGTGCGGCAGCGTGCCGAACGCCGAGCCCCAGTCGCCGCCGAGCCGGGAGGCGCAGAAGGCGTCGGCGACCGCCGGGGGCGCGTACCGCGTGAGCAACGCCCCCTGGAGGACGAGCGCGAGCCGCTCCACGAGCCTGCGCGCGCGGGCCTCGATGCCGTCCAGGTCGGCGAGTTCGGTCAGCAGTCCCTTGATCGCGCCGTCGAGACGGTGGTCGGCGCCGCGCGCCCGGCCCACCTCCCGCAAGTAGGCGTCGAGGGCCCGCGGTTCGCGTTGCAGCGCCCGCAGCACATCGAGCGCCTGTACGTTCCCGGCGCCCTCCCAGATGGAGTTGAGCGGGGACTCGCGCAGCAGGCGCGGCATGCCGGACTCCTCGACGTAGCCGTTGCCGCCCAGGCACTCGGAGGCCTCCACCACGAGCGGGGCACACCGCTTGGTGACCCAGTACTTGGCGACCGGCACGGCGAGCCGCAAGAACGAGCGTTCGTTCTCGTCGCCCGCCTCGGCCGCGTCGTACGCCGAGGCCAGCCGCATCGCCAGCGTCGTCGCCGCCTCCGACTCCAGCGCCAGATCGGCCAGCACGTTGCGCATCAGCGGCTTGTCCACCAGCCGCCCGCCGAACGCCTCCCGGTACGTGCAGTGATGCACCGCCTGCGCGACCGCCTGCCGCATCAACGAGGCCGCGCCCAGCGCGCAGTCCAGCCGGGTGGCCGCCACCATCCCGATGATGGTGCGCACCCCGCTCCCCTCGTCCCCGACCCGGCGCGCCCACGTCCCGTCGAACTCGACCTCGGCGGAGGCGTTGGACCGGTTGCCCAGCTTCTCCTTCAGCCGCTGGATGCGGAACACGTTCCGCGAGCCGTCCGCCAGCACCCGGGGCACCAGGAAACACGTCAACCCGCCCGGAGCCTGCGCCAGCACCAGGAACCCGTCCGACATCGGCGCCGAGCAGAACCACTTGTGGCCCGTCAGCTCGTACGTCCCGTCCTCGACCAGCGGCCGCGCCGCGCTGGTGTTGGCGCGTACGTCGCTGCCGCCCTGCTTCTCGGTCATGCCCATCCCGAAGAGGGCGCCGGCCTTCTGGTCGGCGGGCCGCATGTCCCAGTCGTAGAGCCGCGACGTCAGCCGCGGCTCCCACTCGGCGGCGAGCGCCGGGTCCGTCCGCAGGGCGGGCACCGCCGCGTGGGTCATGGACAGCGGGCAGCCGTTGCCGGCCTCGACCTGGGTCCACACGACGAACGCCGCCGCCCGCCGCACATGACCCCCGGGCCGGGTCCAGGCCGCCGTCAGCCCCGCCGAGACGCCCTTGCCGAGCAGCCGGTGCCAGGACGGATGGAACTCGACCTCGTCCACCCGGTTCCCGTACCGGTCGTACGCCCGCAGCTTCGGCGGGTTCTCGTTCGCGAGCCGCCCCCACTCCTGCACCTGCGCCGAGCCCGCCGTACGGCCGAACCCCGTCAGCTCGTCCCGCGCCTCCGCCAGGACCTCCGGCGCCAGATGCCGCTCGACCGCCTCCGACAGCACGGCGTCGCCGCCGAAGACGTCGTAGTCCACCAGGGGCGGAGCCTGATTGGTCACTTCGTGGGTGCTGGATGCCATACCGGGAACCTACCCCTCGGTATCGCGTCGTCACGGTGACGCTCGCCGGTCTTCCGGGGCAGGTGTCCGGCGCCGGGGCGGAGCGCCCGGCGCCGGACCGCGGATGCCGACTCAGACCGGCGCCGCCAGCTCGCCCGTCCCCAGGTCTCCCGTGCCGAACTCCTCCTCCGGGTCGAGCACCGCCTCCCCGTACTGCTCCAGCGGCCAGCCCGGCCGGTAGACGGTGTCGAGGTAGCGTTCGCCGAGGTCGGGGGAGACCGCCACCGCCGTGGTGTCGGGCGAGCCGTTGCGGGCCAGCCACTCGGCGGCGCCGCTGACGACCGTGCCCGTGGAGCCCCCGAAGAGGAAGCCCCGGCGGGCCATGCGGTGACAGGCCCGTACGGTGTCGGTCTCCTCCACCCGGACGACGTCGTCGACGTAGGACGCGTCGAGGAGCGGCGGGGTCACGCTCGTGCCGAGCCCCGGGATCATCCGGCGGCCCGGCGCCCCGCCGAACGCGACCGACCCGACGCTGTCCACGGCGACGATCCGCACCCGGCGCCGCCGCTCCCAGAACCACTGGGCGCAGCCCATCAGCGTCCCGGAGGTGCCGACCCCCACGAACAGCACGTCCAGACGCGGGAACTGCCGGGCGACGGCGGGCGCGGTGGTGCGGTAGTGCGCCTGCCAGTTCGCCTCGTTGGTGTACTGGTCCAGCCACACGTACCGCGGGTCGGTGGCGCACAGCGCGCGGACGTACGAGATCCGCGCCCCCAGGAAACCGCCGTGCGGATCCGGCTCGGAGATGACGTGCACCCGGCTGCCCAGCGCCTCGATCACGCGCCGGGTCTGCGGATTGCACCGGGAATCGGTCACGCACAGGAACCGGTAGCCCCGGCTCGCCGCGATCATGCTCAGCGCGACGCCCAGATTGCCGGACGACGACTCCACGAGCGTCGAGCCCGGCCTGAGACGCCCCTCCCGTTCGGCCGCCCGCACCATCTCGGACGCGGCCTTGAGCTTGATCGAGCCGGCGAAGTTGAACCCCTCGCACTTCAGGAAGAGCCTGTGTCCGACGATCTGACGCAGATCGACGTACAGCTCCTCCTCGTTGAAGTCCGTGGGAACGGATATGACTGGCACCGCTGCCCCCCTGGTTGTGCACTGTCGTACTCGCTGCGCCCGGCGGTCAGCCGTGGCGGCGCAGCTCGTGGAAGAAGTCGTCCACGACCCGCAGTCCGCCGGAGCGGGCCACCTGCTCGTGGACATGTGCGCCGACCGCGAGGTCCAGGACCCCGAGGCCGAACGGCGAGAAGACCACCGGACGGTCCGCCGGCACGGTCGCCCGGCCGGTGAGGACGTCGTGGAGCGTTCCGTCGAGGAAGTCCCGCGCCCCGGTGAGCTGTTCGGTCAGGTGTGGTGACGTGTTCGCCTTGAGGCAGTGCTCGACGTCGTCGACGAAGTTCGCCGACGCGAGCAGCACCTCGGGCGCGAGGTCGCGCAGCGACACGTGCAGCACCAGTGGGTTGTGGGCGAACCACTTCGGTTCACGGACGTGCGGTTCGCCCGCGATCGTCGCGAATACCACCAGGTCGCTCGCCCGGATCACGTCCTCGGCGCTGTCGTACACGGCCACGCGCCCGCCCGCGTCGGATCGCTCCAGGTATCCCCGGAACCCGGTCGCGCTGTCGGCGGACAGGTCGTGCACCCCCACCTCCTCGAACGCGAAGCCGGTCGCCGCGAGGAAGGTGTGGACGTACCGGGCGATCAGGCCCGTCCCGAGGAAGCCGACCCGGGTCGGGCGCGGCGCCCCCCGACGCGCGGCGCTCAGCCGGTCGGCCGCCAGCGCCGCCGACGCCGCCGTCCGGGTCGCGCTGATGACCGAGGCCTCCAGGCACGCGAACGGATAGCCGGTGGCGTGGTCGTTGAGGATCAGCACGGCGGACGCGCGCGGCAGCCCGGACGCCGTGTTCTCCGGAAAGCTGGAGATCCACTTCAACCCGTCCACCTGGAACTTCCCGCCCAGCGAGGCGGGCAGCGCGATGATCCGTGAGGAGGGTCGGTCGGGGAAGCGGAGGAAGTACGACGGCGGGTTGACCGTGTCGCCCGTCTCCCCGTCGCCGTGCAGCAGGTAGGCGGACTCGACCAGTTCGACGATCTCCCGTTCCCGGCCCCGCAGGGCCTGCTGCACCTGGGCGCCGGAGATCACGGCGAAACCCGGAACCTCGGTCATGGGAAGCTCACCTCGTCCTTCGCGTCGGAGACGTGCGTGTCGCGGACCTTCGTGTGGCGGCCCGGTGCGTCGTGGCCGGTCTGCCGCACCGGGTCCGCCAGGCCCACCAGCACCTCGCGCGGCCCCTCGTAGGGCTCACGGCTGTGGGCGCAGCGGATGTTGTCGACGAGCAGCAGGTCGCCCGGTCGCCAGGGAGTGCGGACGGTGTGCCTCTCGTAGACCTCGTTGAGCGTCGCGACGACATCGGCGCCGATCGGATCGCCGTCGCCGTAGCGGGTGTTGAAGGGCAGCCCGGCGGGCCCGTACATGTCCACCAGGTACTCGCGGACCTCGGGGTCCATGGTCCATTCGCTGAGGAACGCGATCTGGTTGAACCAGCAGCGGCGGCCGGTCACCGGGTGCCGGAGCACGGCGGCCCGCCGCTGCCGGGTGCGCAGCGAGCCGTCGGGCTGCCAGACGAACTCGATGGAGTGCGCCCGGCAGTACGCCTCGACGACCGTCCGGTCGGCGGTGCCGAACGCCTCGGCGACGGACGCGCCGATCTCGTCGTTGTACGACCGGGTGAGCAGCCAGCCCTCCCGCTCGAACCGCTCGGTCACCTCGGGCGGCAGCGACGCGAGGACGGCCTCGGTGTCCGCGACCCCGGTCGACCCGCCCCGCTCGGCGGCCTCCAGACAGGCGAAGAGCAGCAGACCGGGGAATTCCAGCGCGTAGCTCGACTCGTGGTGCATGCACATCGGCTGGTTGGGCGGCCAGGCCGTCGAGGAGTACACGCCGTCCGCGTCCGCGTACGTCCGGCGCGGCGCGAACGCCTCCTTCTCGGCCGTCAGGGTGTCGGCCACCCCGTGGAAGACCGCGCCGATCTCGGCCGCGTCGCGCAGCCCGAGACCGCGCACGAGCAGCGAACCGTGCTCGGCGACGGCGGCCCGCAGGGCGCCGCGGTGACCGGCTGCCCAGAGGGCGGCGGGTTCGGCGGGGGAGACCGTCACGAACGGCGGCTTGTCGGTGGACAGTTCGATGTCCGGCAGTTCGATGTCCGGTAGGGCGAGGGAGGCCGGGGGCGGCGTCGGCACCGTGTCCTTGCGGCCGCGGCGTGCTCCGCCGCGTCGACGGCTCAGAAAGCTCATGACGACCTCCCGACGGTCTCGGCGGCCGTGCGCGGCGTCCCGGCGTCGGTCGCCGCGCCGGCCCTCGTGTCGAGCAGCCCGGCCAGCCCGGCCAGGGTCGGGTGCGCGGTCACGTCGCTGGGTGACACCGCCCGGTCCAGGGCGACCGCCAGCTTCACCGCCGACAGCGAGGTGCCGCCCCGGTCGAAGAAGTGGTCGTGCCGGCCGATCCGGTCCCGCGGCACCCCGAGCACCTCGGTCCACACGCCGGCCAGCCGCACCTCGGTCGGGGTGAGCGGAGGCTCGCCCGACTCGCCGCGCACCGCGTCGAGTTCCCCGGCCAGCGCGGTCAGCGTCCGCCGGTCGGTCTTGCCGTTCGCGGTCAGCGGCAGGCTCTCCCGCCAGTGGAACACCGACGGCACCATGTACGCCGGCAGCGACGCCGCCAGCCGGTCCCGCAGCTCCTCGCCCGCGAGCGGCCGGCCCGAGTGGAAGGCGACCAGGTGCGCGCCCCTGGCGACCACCACCGCGCCGTCCCGGACGCCCGCCACCTTGAGCAGCGCGTTCTCCACCTCGCCGATCTCGATGCGGAACCCCCGCACCTTGACCTGCGTGTCCCGGCGGCCCAGGAACTCCAGCTTGCCGTCGGGCCGCCAGCGCCCGTGGTCCCCGCTGCGGTAGAGCCGCTCACCGGGCCGGTACGGATCGGTGGTGAACGCCCGCGCCGTGCGCTCCGGATCGTTGACGTACCCGCGCCCCACGCACACCCCGGAGAAGACGATCTCCCCCGGTGCGCCCAGCGGCACGAGCGCGAGGTGCTCGTCGACGACGTACACCCGGACGTTCCGGACGGGACGGCCCAGCGGCACCCGGTCCCCCTCCGGCGCGCGGTCCATCACCTCGTGGTTGGTGTCGTCCGAGGTCTCGGTCAGCCCGTAGGCGTTGACCAGCGGGATTCCCGGCTCGGTGGCGAACCAGCGCTGCGCCAGCTCCTTCTTCAGCGCCTCCCCGGTGACCGACACGCGGCGCAGGTCGGGCAGTTCACGGGGGCGCTGCTCCAGATGGGCGAGGACCGCCTCGAGGTACGACGGCACCACCTGGACCACGTTCGCCCGGCCCTGTGCGATCCGGTCGACGAACCGCTCGACGTCCAGGATCACCTCCTGCTCCACGAGCAGGGTCCGCCCGCCGGCCAGGGGCGCGGCCAGCAACTGCCACAGGGAGATGTCGAAGCACTGGGGCGCGGTCTGCGCGACCACGTCCCCCTCGCCGATGCCGAGGTCGTCGAGCTTGGCGTACAGGTGGTTGACCATCCCGGTGTGCTCGCACATCGCGCCCTTGGGCTCGCCCGTGGAGCCGGAGGTGAAGTAGATGTACGCCAGCCGGTCCGGCCCGATGTCCAGGCCGAGGTCGGAGTCGGGGTGGGCCTCGTCGTAGGCGTCCTCGACCAGCAGCCGCCGCACCCCGGGCAGGGCGGCCAGCGCCCGGTCCAGCGTGGTGGTGCTGCCCCGCTCGGTGAGCACCAGCTCGCAGCCGGCGCGGGCGAGGGTGGTGGCGACGCGTTCGGCGGGGAAGTGCGGCTCGACGGGCAGGTAGGCGCCGCCCGCCTTGAACACCGCGAGGACGGCCGCCATCCAGTCCAGGTTGCGCTCGGTCACCACGGCGACGACGCCCTCGTGCCCGAGGCCTCGCACCAGCAGGGCCCGACTGAGCTGGTTGGCACGGGAGTTGAGCTCGCGGTAGGTCCAGCGCCGGTCGCCGTGGACGGCGGCGACCGCGTCCGGGTGCGCCACCACCCGTTGCTCGAACAGCTCGTGCACCCGGCGGTCGGGCAGTTCGCGTCGTGGACCGGCCAACCCGTCCAGTTGGAGGCGGAGTTCGTCGTCCGCCAGCAGGCTCCCCCGCCCGTGCTCGGCGTCGGGTTCGGTGGCGAGCAGCGTGAGGGCGGTGACGTGGTACCCGGCGATCCGTGCCGCGGCCTCCTCGTCGAGTACGTCCGTGCGGTACCGCAGCCGCAGCGCCGGACCGTCGTCCCGGTGCACCAGCCCGACCCTGAGGACCACGTCCTCGTCGAGATCGCCGTCGCCCCCGCTCGTGTCGAGCACAGTTTCGAACGGCGGTTCCTCGATGCCGAGTTCGTGCCGCAGAGCGGGCACCGGGAAGGCGGCGTGGGTCAGCAGCTCGGCGGTGGCCCGGCGGGTGCGCTCCAGCAGCACGCGCCAGGTGCCGCCGGGCGCGACGGTGAGCCGGCAGGGCAGCAGCCGGCCGTCCTCCCGCCAGCCGGTGGTGATCTCGGCCTCGCCCGACAGCGCGGCGAGCACCCCGGCGTGCGCGGCGAGCAGTGCGGCCGTCCCGTCCGCCGCCGTCAACAGCCCTACGGGAAGGGGGACTTCGTAGGCGGCGGCCCCTTTCGCCGGGTCGGCGCTCCACCGCGGTACCGCGGTCCGCCCCCCGGCGGTGAGCACCTCGTGCCAGTACTTCCGGGCAGCGTCGCCCGACTCCAACAGATCCATGTTCTTTCCCCCGATTACCGTGTTCCGGTGGTCTCCGTCGCCGGGTTCCCGCCCCAGCGCGCGTGCGGCGGCACCTCCTCGCCCTTCATCAGGAAGGAGTCGGGCGCCAGTACGGCCCCCTCGCCCAGCGTCACGCCGTAGTGGACGAACGCCTGGACCTCCAGCGTGCTGCCGGCGCCGATCGTGACGTGGTCGGACTTGAAGGTGCCGTCCTCCTGCGAATGCGCCTGGATCTTGCTGCCGGCGGCGAGCGTGCAGTCGTCCCCGACGACTGTCAGCGTCCGCTCGGTGATGTAGGCCCCGTCGTCGAAGACCCGGCGTCCGATCCGGACCCCGAGCAGCCGCCAGACGAGGTTCTTGTACGGGGTGCCGTCGAGGATCTGCAGGTGGGTGTCGGGCAGCTTCCACAGCCGCTCCTGCCGCCAGAAGACGGGGTCGTAGATGGAGCAGAGCCGGGGCCGCAGGGGTCGGAAGCCGGTCAGGGTCCGTTCGACCAGCGCGTAGTAGAGGGCGTTGAAGACCAGTGCCGCCAGGGGCAGCGCGGCGAGCGCGAGCGGTCCACCGATGCCCTGCCCGTGGCCGTACAGGTCGAAGGCCGCGAAGCCGAGGACGGTGAGCGCGAAGGTGTGCAGCCAGCGAAGGAACAGGAACAGTGCCATCGAGCGCAGGTTGAAGCGGTTCTTCGCGGTGAGCCTGCGATGGAGCTCGTCGCCCTCGCGCAGATGGTCGAAGCGGCTGTCGCGCTCGACCGAGCGGGGTATCTCGAAAGGCGGTGAGCCGAGCAGCCCGACGCCTTCGCGGATCTCGCCGTCGAGGGGCACCAGCACCTTGGTGGCCAGCAGGCAGTTCTCGCCGGTCCGGCCGCCGATGGGGTAGGCGATGGCGTTTCCGAGGAAGTTGTGGCCGCCGATCGCCGTCCGGGAGACCCGGAAGGACGTGCCGGAGTAGTCCGCGTTCATGACCGAGAGGCCGTCGGCGACCATCGTGCCGCTGCCGACCTTCACCAGGTACGGCGTCTCGTGCCGCACCTCGCTGCCGAAGTTGGACCCGGTCTGCTCGACGCGCGAGAGGTCGTATCCGAGGGCCTTGAGGCAGGGCACGATGTACGAGCTGTCGCCGCACAGCCACGTGAAGAACTTGAGGTTGGTCAGGCGGGCGATCGCGCGGTGCACCGAGTAGTGGAAGCCGTACAGCGGATAGACGCGGTCGGGCTGCACCAGCGGCCGCAGCAGCCTCGGTACGGCGAACGCCAGGACGGCTCCGACGACGATCGAGCCCGCGAACAGCGTGAGCGACAGGGCCGCCGCCTCGATGTAGAAGCGCGCCGAGGTGGTGTGCCGGGACGCCGGGTCGAGCAGGGTGTCCAGCTCGGGCGCGGCGGTGAGCAGCAGATAGGCGCCGCAGATGGCCAGCGGCACGTACAGCAGCAGGGTCTGGAGCAGGGCGGCGAGACCGTATCCGGCCCGGCGCAGCGTGCCGCGGGGGAGCGGGGGGACCCGGATGTGGTCCACCTCCGTGGGGCAGGCCGGTGAGCCGTGCCAGCTCTCTCCGGCCGGGACGGACTCGCCGGCGCGCAGTGCGGAGGAGTGGCCGAGCTGGGAGCCGTCGCCCAGGGCGGTGCCGATGTCGAGGACGGTGTGTTCGCCGACGAAGGCGTCGCGGCCGAGGGTGACGGTGCCGGTGCGGATGTGCCCGGCGCGCGCCCGGTAGCAGAGGAAGTAGGAGTCCTTGCGGATGACCGTGCCCGCGCCGATGGTCAGCAGGTCGGTGCAGACCGGCAGGGTGCGGCTGAGGATCGTGACGCCCGGTCCGATGCGGGCGCCGAGGGCCCGCAGGTACAGCACGTACAGCGGGTTGCCGACGAACAGGGTCATCGGGCTGGTGCGCAGCAGGGCCTTGACGAGCCAGAACCGCAGGTAGGCCGGCCCCCACACGGGGAACTCCCGCGGCTTCCACCGCCCGATCAGCAGCCACTTCGCGGCGACCGGCAGGGTGCACAGGGCGAGGAAGGCCAGCGCGCCGAAGACGGCCGAGCGCAGGTAGACCTCGACCACGCCGGAGGCGTCCGCCACCCACTCGTACCCCTGTACGTATCCGGAGGTGGCGAGCAGGCAGTAGCCGGCGAAGAGGAGCAACTGCAGCGCCCCGCACAGGACATAGCGGAACGTGCTGCCCGGGGGCACGGTCTCGGCGGGCTCGGGCGGGGCGGCCGGTGGTGGGGGCGCCTCGGTCAGGGCGGTGGCCAGGCTGCGGATCGTCGGGTGACCGTAGACGTCCCGGATGGACACCGACGGCAGATCGGGGTGCTTCCTGACGCGGGCACAGAAATGCGCCATCGTCAGTGAGTTGGCACCGAGGTCGTCGAAGAAATGGCTTTCTGCGGGCACGTGTTCGATGTGTACGACTCCGGACAGCACTTCGGCGAGGAGTCGCTCGACGGCGGTGTACGATTCCGCCGCGTCCGGCTCGGCCCCCTGGACCTCGCCCGGTATTTCCACCACGGGTCGTGGCGCTGGCAATGTCATTGAATTTCTCCGCGACAGGTATTGCGATGGAAGGCGCCCGGGGGTGAACGGGACGGCGCGCGGAATGACAGAAGGAGGGGGGAGGAGTTGCGGGAACGGAAAGCGGTGACGGCTGTGGCGGAACTGATCAGGCCTGGTCGGAGCCTTGACTGATCCCCCGGTGTGTGCTGTGCCGGCATCTGGTCCAGAGGGGCGCAGCTGAATGCAATCCGGATTCTTTCGGTACATTCGGGAACGGGTCAAGGGAGGTCCGGTGATTGACGCTTTCCCGCCGCTTCTTCGATCTCGTCCGACCTGTCGGAACCGGACCCGTATGCCGCTTCAGCGGGGAACTTTCCACAAGGCCGGTACAAACACGCTCGCTCCTTCCGCTTCCGTCCCCTCATTGATTCAGCCAGCACGTTCATGACAGAAAAAGCGATTCGGAATCACCTTTGGTTTCTGCTGGGTTTCCTTTTGTTCGCTGCCCCGTGACGCGACCGGAGGGGACCGTGCGCCGCACGCGGACCCTGGCGCGGCAGGCGGCACCGGGAGGTGAGGGCGGCACGCGCAGGCGGATACCGTTAGGGCGTGCAGCCAGCAAGTCAGTCTCCCCCACCGTCGGAGAGCCCCCATGGGCGTCTCCACCGCGCCCGCGCCCTCTACCGGGACGTCTCCAAGCGCAGGACCGCCTGGCTGCTCCTGAAGGACACCGTCAACTCCTGCATCGAGTACCGCATCCTGGGCCTCGCGGCCGAGGCGGCGTTCTTCACGCTGCTCTCCGTGCCGCCGCTGCTGCTCAGCATGATCGGCCTGCTCGGCTACGTCGACGACTGGACCGGCGCCGACACCATCGCCAGCCTGGAGCTCAACCTCCTGGAGGCGTCGCGCACCGTCCTGTCCGAGAAGGGCGTCGCGCAGATCGCGCAGCCCATCCTGGACGACGTGATGAAGGGCGGTCGTCCCGACGTCATCTCCATAGGCTTCCTGTTCGCCCTGTGGTCCGGCTCCCGCGCGGTCAACGTCTTCATCGACACCATCACCGTCATGTACGGCCTCGACGGCGTCCGCGGCATCGTCAAGACCCGGCTCATGGCGTTCCTGCTGTTCATCGTGGCCCTGCTGATCGGCTCGATCGCCCTGCCGCTGATGGTCGCGGGGCCCGACGCCGTGGTCCGGATCGTCCCGTGGTCGGCGACCGTCGTCCAGGTCCTCTACTGGCCCGTCGTCATCGTCCTGTCCATCGTGTTCCTGACGACGCTCTACCACGTGTCGGTGCCGGTCCGTTCCCCCTGGGTCGAGGACGTCCCCGGCGCCCTGGTCGCCCTCGGCATGTGGGTGCTGGGCAGCTTCCTGCTCCGCATCTACCTGACGAACACGGTCGAGGGCGCGACGATCTACGGCTCCCTGGCGGCCGCCGTCGCCGTCCTCCTGTGGATCGGTGTGGGCGCCTTCGCCGTCCTCGTCGGCGCCGCCGTCAACGCCGCGATCGACCGTGTCTGGCCCGCCGCCGCCACGGCCGCCGCCCGCGCCGCCAACGAGCGCCTCCGCGAGGAACAGGCCGCCGAGTACGTCGCCCGCGCCGCCGCCGCCCGCACCCACGACCCGGAGGACCCCGACATGCCCTCCGAGTTCCCCGAACGCTGGTCCCGCTTCCTGCCCCCGGAGGACGTCACGTCGAGACTCCGGTCACCGGTGAAGAAGGGGGAGGAATAGGGCGCGACAGGGGCCCGGCGAGCGGCACGTCGTTCGGGTGCCGGGTGCCGGGTGCCGGGTGCCGGGTGCCGGGTGCCGGGTGCTGGGTGCCGGGTGCCGGCAGGTTTTTGCTGTCCCGCGCGTCCCTGGACGGTGACCCGGCAGCAACCGGTCGCGCGGCACCCCCCTTGGCCACGGGCGTAGCCTTTCGGTGTGTATGCGGAGAGGGCCTCTCGGCTGGGTGGGGCCGTGGTGTGGACCCACGGTCCGAGCGGGCAGGGTGTGGGGCGCGTCCTGCCCGACGGGTGCATGGATCTGCTGTGGCACGACGGGCGGCTGCTGGTCGCCGGGCCGGACACGACGGCGTACGTCACCGAGGGGCGGTCCGGCAGTTGGGCAGGGCTGCGGTTCTTCCCCGGGCAGGCGCCCGGCTTCCTGGGGGTGCCCGCGCACGAGCTGCGGGACCGGCGGGTGGAGCTGGCCGAGCTGTGGTCGCCGGCGGTGGTGCGGCGGCTCACCGCCCGGGTGAACGCGGCAGCCGATCCGGCGAGCGGCCTCGAAGAGGTGGTCCTGGAGCGGGCGGCCGAGGTCGGGCGGCCCGACCCGGTGCTGCGGCAGGTCGTGGACGCCCTCGACGCGGGCCGGCCGGTCGCGGCGACCGCCGACGAACTCGGGCTCGGAGCACGGCAGTTGCACCGAAAGTCGCTCGCCGCGTTCGGGTACGGTCCGAAGACACTGGGCCGGGTGCGGCGGCTGCAACGCGCGCTCGCGCTCGCCCGGGACGGTGTTCCCTACGCCGAGACGGCGGCCCGGAGCGGGTACGCCGACCAGGCGCATCTCGCCCGAGACGTACGGGACTTGGCGGGGCTGCCACTCGGCGAACTGCTCGGCGGGCGGTAGCCGCGACGGGGGCTACGCGCCGCCTGCGGCCGTCGGCAGGGGTGCGAAGAGGTCGACGCCGTTGCCGTCGGGGTCGAGGACCACGGCGTAGCGCTGGCCCCACACCGCGTCCCACGGCTTGAGTTCACCGTGGTAACCGGCGGTGGTCAACTCCTCGTACACCGCGTCGACTTCGGCCGGACTGTCGCACAGCAGGGCCAGCCCGGCGCCGCCGCCCGTCCCCGGGCGGTACTCCGGGTGGAAGGAGCGGACGGTCTCCTCGGTGTCGAGCAGCAGCCGCAGCCCGCCCGGGAGTTCGGCCTCGGCGTGCGGCAGGTTCTCTGCGCCCTCGGGGAAGGCGAAACCGAGCCGGCGGTAGAAGGTGACGGAGGCGGCCATGTCCGAGGCCACCATCCCGATCGCATCGAGTCGTGGAGTCATGCGGCCACCGTAGGCGACGGGCGAGGGCCGGTCTTGAAGGAATCGGACAGCGGAGCAAGCGCTCTCACGGAACGGAGTCTCTGGCTCACCTGTGGAACATCTGTGCGGCAGGATGGCGAATCCGCCGGCGCCTCGGGCTGAGCCCTGGGTGAAGCCGCCCACCGGCGCGGTGCGGCGCGTCAGCGATCAGGGCGTACGAGGCAGCGATCAGGGCGTGTGAGTCACCGATCAGGACGTGCCGCCCGCCTGCTGCGGTCCGAACGCCGTCATGAAGCGGTCGCGGAACTTGTCCATCCGCCACGTCGGAGTGGAGTCGGCCGGCTTCAGCCCGTCCGTCCAGCCCCAGTCGGAGATCTTGTCCAGCACCTCGGGGTCCTGGGCGACGATCGACACCGGCACGTCGTGACTGGGGTTGTCGCCGGTGACCGTCTTGTTGGGCTGGTGGTCGCCGAGGAAGACCAGCACCGTGTCCTTCGAGCCGTACTTCGCGACGAAGTCGACGAGGCTGGTCACCGAGTACTGGATGGACTTGCGGTACTCGTCCCGGACGGCCAGCGGATCCTTCCAGACCTCCGTCGGGTTCTTGCCCTCGGCCTTCTGGAGGGAGTGGTAGACCGAGCCGTCCCCGATCTCCGACTCGGGAATCGTGCTCGGGATCGGTGCCCACGGGTTGTGGCTGGAGGTCAGGATGATCTCCGCCATCATCGGCTTCCGGTCCTCCCTGCCGTGCTCCAGCTCCTGGAAGGCCTTCAGCGTGTACTGGTCGGGCATGGTGGACCAGCTGAACTTCGGCCCCTGGTAGCCCAGTTGGTCGGAGTCGTAGATGTGGTCAAGCCCGAAGTACTTGCCCTCGGGCCAGGTCTTCTGGGTGCCTGGCACGATACCGACCGTGCGCCAGGCGCCGGTGCGGCGAAACGCCTCGGTGAGGGTGAGCCGGTCGCTCGCGACGAGGTTGTTGTACCGGGACTGGTTCTTGATCCACAGACCGGACAGGAACGTGGAGTGCCCCAGCCAGCTGCCGGCGCCCGTGATGGGGGAGCGCAGCCAGCCGCTCCGCGAGGCGAAACCGGCGTCCTTCAGCTCCTGCGTCTTCTGCGCGAGGGTCTCACCGAGCGGTTCGCCCATCCGCGGGTCGTCGATCGCGGAACGGCCGTAACTCTCGATGAACGTGATCAGTACGTCCTTGCCGCGCAGGCCCGTCAGCAGCTGGTCCGGCGGTACGTCGGCGAAGGCGTCCACCGCGGCCTGCTTGCGGAACGCCTCGCCGTCCTTCAGGCCTTCGCCGACCGCCTTGATCCGGTTCTCCACGAGGGTCGCCGCGCTGTGCGAGGCCACCGGGACGTCGGATATCTCCAGCGTCAGCGTCGAGCAGGTGATCCACGCGGTCCCCAGAACGAGGAGCGTACGGCTCGTCGTGTGCCGGTTGCGCACCATCAGCCTGCTCAGTCGTACGACCGCGAGCGTCATCAGCACGGGCAGCGCCAGTGCGAGCGCGATCACCCCGACGGTCGCGGCCTGGGCGGCCGCCCCACCGAGCGAGTCCTTCATGAACGACTGCGCGTCGTCCAGCAGGATCCAGTCCAGCACCAGGTCGAACGGGCGGTCCAGGGTCCAGTACGACCCCATGTCCAGCGCCTTGACGATCACCAGGAGGCCGAGCACCACGCCGACCACCACGACCGCCACCCGCCGCGCCCTCGCGGGCAGCACCAGCAGCAGCCCCGCGACGAGGATGCCCTCCGCCGGGATCCGCAGGAACCGGCCGAGGTCGAACTCCATGATGTCGTTCGGCATGACGAGCGCGACCAGGACGAGCACGAGGGCCAGCCCCGTCACGGCCCAGGCGACGCCACGCGCGGCCCGGGGGTGACGCGCGCGCCAGCCGGGGGAAGGGGATGCGGCGGGTGCGGGTTCGGGTGTGGGTTGGGGCGCGGGTGCGTCGGCCTCGGCTGTGGGGACATCCGTCTCGGGTTCGGGGAGGTCCTTCTCGGGGTGCGCCCGGTCTGCAGGGAGGGTGGGCTCGTGGTCCTCCTCGGGCTTCTCCGACTCGACCTCGGCTTCCGGCTCGACTTGTTCCTCGACCTCGACCTCGACCTCGACCTCGGCCTCGTCGGCCGTTTCCTCCTGGGGTTTCTCCGCCGTCTCCGCCGTCTCCGCCTGCGCCTCCGCCGTCGGGTTCGGCTCCGCGACCGCGTCCTGCTTCGGAGGGGCGGCGTCCTCCGGGGCCTTGTCGTCGTCCGGCGCCGGAGTCGGTCCCGGAAGCTGCGGAGAGCGTGTGTGCGACAACCCGAAGGTCCTTCCCTGTGGAGCATGTGGAGCTCAGTGCTGGTGGAGCGGAGTGGGCCGGGGGCCGCGGGACCGCCGGGACACCCGATTGGCCATCCCTACCCGTACGGTCCCATGACGCCCACCGTTCACCCGAACCGAGGCCCTCCGCAACCACTTCACCGAAACCACGACGCACCCCGCCGCACCTGCTCAGCCCGTGCGCGGCGCCCCCGTGCTGGCCCGCTCCACCAGCCGCGTCGACAACTCGGTGCGTGTGCCCTCCGGTTGGTCGCCCTCCATCATCCGTACCAGCAGCCGTAGCGCGGTCTGGGCCATCTCCGAGAGCGGCTGGCGGACGGTGGTCAGGCCGGGAGTCGCCCAGCGGGCCTCGGGAAGGTCGTCGAATCCGACCACGCTGATGTCGTCCGGCACCCGCATCCCCCGCTCGGCCAGTGCCTCGTAGACGCCGAGGGCCATCTTGTCCGAGCAGACGAACACGGCGGTCGGCGGCTCGGGGAGGTCGAGCAGTTGCAGCATGCGGTGCCGGGCGGCGGTCTCCATGAAGTTGCCGTAGCGGACGTACTCCGGCCGGTACGGGAGGCCCGCGGCTGTCAGCGCCGAGCGGTAGCCCGCGACCCGGGCGCTGCTGCACATCTTGCGCCGGTAACCGGCGATCACGGCGATCCGCTCGTGCCCCAGGGACAGCAGATGGTCGGTGGCGGTCGTCCCGCCCTGCCAGTTGGCGGCGCCCACGGAGACCACGCCGGGCGGCGGTTCCAGGACCGGGTCGATCAGCACGAACGGGATGCGGTGCTGGGTGAGCCAGGAGTACTGGGCGGGGGAGAGTTCGGCCAGGTTGAACAGGACGCCGGCCGACCCGCGGGCGGTCAGCTTGTCGAACCAGCCGCGTTCGGGGCGGGCGCCCCGGGTACGGGTCAGGCCGGCCGAGACGACGACCTCCAGACCGGCGTCATGGGCGGCCTGCTCGACACCGTGCAGTACGGCGCCCGACCAGGAGCTCTCCAGGGAGTGCACCACCAGGTCGACCATGCGTGGCGGCTTGGACGCCTCGAACCGGGGTCTGCGGACATAGCCGAGCCGGTCCAACGCCTCGGTGACCCGGCGCCTGGTCTCGGGGGCCACGTCCTCGCGGCCGTTGACCACCTTCGAGGCCGTGGGCACGGACACCCCGGCCTCGCGTGCCACCACCGCCAGCGTCGGCCCGGCCGTCGCGCTCCCGCCACGCACCATCGCGACTCCACCTCTCAGGGCCCGTCCCGAGGGCCGGTGAAATTATCGAACAGCGCTCCGCACACGGCCGGATCCCGAGCCGCGTAGCAAGCGCTTCCTACGGTAAGCCCAACTCAACACGGCGGGAAGAAGCAGGGATTCAGAGGACCATCTCAACCAAAACTTTCGAAACCTCGAACAAGCGGGCACTGCGGGGCGCGCACGGGAGGAGGGGGAGGTGGGAGCGGAATTTGCGGGGCCGGGGTGGTCGACGGGCCGAACGCATGGGTGACGGGCGGCCCCTGGAGCGGCCGAAGGGCCCCGGCCAGGTGGGTGCCGGGGCTGTGACGTTCGGGTGGTCGGGTCGGGGGCCGGAGTTCGGGGGAGACG
>NZ_JARGEE010000329.1:0-10362 GCF_033794485.1 Streptomyces sp. MB09-02B | reverse complement strand
TGGGGTTTGGAAATTGTGTTTAGGAGCAGGGGGGAAGAGGGCCGTGCCCGTGGCCCATTTGCCGCCCTCGGTGGGGACCAGGAGTTCGGCCACGTCCAGGACGTGGTGGCCGGCCATGGAGGGCAGGCAGCTGCCCCTCGCCGGACCGATCGCGGCGGCCCAGTCGGCCGGGATCGACGACGCTCCCCGGGTCGCTCCGGCCAGCGCGCCGGCGACCGCCGCGGTCGTGTCGGCGTCGCGGCCCATGTTCACCGCGGTCAGCACCGACTCGGTGAAGTCGCCGTCGGCCGCCGCGTAGGCGCCGAAGGCGAGGGCGACGGCCTCGGGGGCGAGGTCGGTCCAGGGGTAGCCGCCGATGACGACGGCGGAGCGGACCGCGCGTTCGCCCCGGTGGGCGACGGCCACCGCCCGGCGCAGGGAGCGGGCCGTCCAGGAGTCGTCGGGGATCACGGCGAGCGCGGAGGCCACCACCGAGATCGTCGGCGCTCCCGCCATCGCGGCGGCCACTCCCGCCGCGACCGCCTGGCCGCCGTAGATGCCCTCGCCGTCATGGCTGACCGAGCCGTCGACGGCGACCAGGCGGGCGGCCTCCGCCGGGCGGCCCGCCGCGAAGACGCCGAAGGGGGCCGCGCGCATGGCCAGGCCGTCGCTCCAGGCGTGCCGGTGTTGCGCGGAGATCGGCGCGGCGAGGCCCCGGCGGAGGTTCTCCAGGGTGCCCCGTTCGCTGAAGCCCGCTCCCCGGAAGGGGCCCTCGTCCAGGTCCGCGATCCACTGGTGCCAGGCCGTCTCCACATGGGTGACGGTGAGCGCCGAGCCGTGCCGGGCCAGCAGCAGCCCGGAGAAGATCGCGTACTCGGTGTCGTCCGTGCCCGACGGGCGCTCGGCCACATACCCGGTGATGCGCCCCCAGCGCGCGCGGATCTCGGAGGGTTTCATGTTCTCGGCGGGCGCCCCCAGCGCGTCCCCGACGGCGAGCCCGAGCATGGCCCCCCGTGCCCGCTCGCGGAGGTCGGTGGCGTCCCCGGGCGCCGGGACCGAGGGAATGCAGGCGATGGAAGGCATACGGTCGCCTCTCTGGCCCGCGGGCAGGTCCGGCCCGGTGGGCAGTTGATCCGCTCTGAAGATGTGGCAGCTTTCGCTGGGAAGATCTCTCCCACATCGGGTGCCTCGGCGGCGCGCGGAACGCTCGTGTATCACCCGGTCGACATCTGTGCAGTGCCCTGTACGAATGAGCGGCGGCCGTTTCTCGAACAGTCGCCGACCTGGGTGAGTGCCTGGGTAAGTACGGCCTTCCTTGCTGGCAGAAGCGATTTTCCGAGCGTACGTTCGACGTGAGGAAAGGGGCTTGATCGTGGCGATCATCGACACCGAAGCCGCGTTGCACGAGGCGCACCGGGACAACCACACCCATCGGGACGTGAACGGCGGCTGGCTGCGGCCCGCCGTGTTCGGGGCGATGGACGGTCTCGTGTCCAACCTGGCGCTGATGACCGGTGTCGCCGGCGGAACGGCCGGGCGGGAGGCGGTCGTCGTCGCCGGGCTCGCGGGGCTCGCCGCCGGGGCCTTCTCCATGGCCGCCGGCGAATACACCTCCGTGGCCTCGCAGCGTGAACTTGTCCAGGCCGAACTCGACGTCGAGCGGCGGGAGTTGCGGAGGCACCCCCAGGACGAGGAGGAGGAGCTCGCCGCGCTCTACGAGAGCCGTGGGGTCGAGCCGGGGCTCGCCCGGGAGGTCGCGCGGCAGCTCTCGCACGACCCCGAACAGGCCCTGGAGATCCATGCGCGCGAGGAGCTGGGCATCGACCCCGGTGACCTCCCTTCGCCCGTCGTCGCCGCCGTGTCGAGCTTCGGCTCGTTCGCGCTGGGCGCCCTGCTGCCCGTACTGCCGTATCTGCTCGGCGCGAGCGCGCTGTGGCCCGCCGTGCTTCTGGCGCTCGCCGGGCTCTTCGGGTGCGGTGCGGTGGTGGCCAGGGTGACGGCCAGAACTTGGTGGTTCAGTGGGCTGCGACAGCTGGCCCTCGGTGGCGCCGCGGCGGGTGTGACGTACGCCCTGGGCAGTCTGTTCGGGGCGGCCGTATGATGGATCGGATGGCTACGTATGCAAGGGACTGCATAAGTAGTCGTTACCATGCGGTTTCGAATGCTTAACCGCTGGGCATGAGCCGTAAGCGCCGCGGGCAACGACGCCCGTCAAGCACCTGAAGCACCTGGAAGTAGTGGGCACGACGCCTCCTGCGCCCCCGGTCGACCGACAATGATCTGTCCGGTCGACTCCCCCTTGATCGCGTTCGATCACGCCACTGCGTGCGGCCACCCCTCCGCGCCGTGGCGTCCGCATGGTGGGATGAAGTATCCGCTTCCCGAGAATCGTTCCATCATGTAACCTGCACGAAATTTTGCACCTTACGCAGAGGGCCAGCGTCGTCCCTCGGCACTGCATATGCCAGATGACGACGACGGGAGAGCCGATGCGTACGCCGCGCCAGCCGTCCCAGCACTCCGCGAATGGCCAGAAGTGGTCCTTCATGGATGCTCGCCCTGCTGCGCAGGGTATGTACGACCCCCGCAACGAGCGCGACGCCTGTGGCGTCGGCTTCGTGGCCACCCTCACCGGCGAGGCGAGCCATGCGCTGGTCGAGCAGGCGCTCACGGTTCTGCGCAACCTGGAGCACCGCGGGGCGACCGGTTCGGAGCCCGACTCGGGTGACGGCGCCGGCATCCTCTCCCAGGTTCCCGACGCGTTCTTCCGTGACGTGGCCGGATTCGAGCTGCCCGAGGCCGGCTCGTACGCCGTCGGTATCGGCTTCCTGCCCGAGGAGGGCACCGAGGACGCCGTCGCCCGCATCGAGGCCATCGCCGCCGAGGAGGGCCTGACCGTCCTCGGCTGGCGCGAGGTGCCCGTCGCCCCCGAACTGCTCGGCGCCACGGCCCGCTCGACGATGCCCGCCTTCCGCCAGGTCTTCGTCTCCGACGCTGCCGCAGTGCCTGCCACGGACATCGACCTCGACCGCAGGACGTTCGTGCTGCGCAAGCGCGCCGAGCGCGAGGTCGACGTCTACTTCCCCTCGCTCTCCGCGCGGACCATCGTCTACAAGGGCATGCTGACCACCGGCCAGCTGGAGCCCTTCTTCCCGGACCTGTCCGACCGCCGTTTCGCCTCCGCGATCGCGCTCGTGCACTCCCGGTTCTCCACGAACACCTTCCCGTCGTGGCCGCTCGCCCACCCGTACCGCTTCGTCGCGCACAACGGTGAGATCAACACCGTCAAGGGCAACCGCAACTGGATGGTGGCCCGAGAGTCGCAGCTGGCCTCTGACCTGTTCGGCCCGCAGGACAAGCTGGACCGGATCTTCCCCATCTGCACGCCGGACGCCTCCGACTCGGCGTCCTTCGACGAGGTGCTGGAGCTCCTCCACCTCGGTGGCCGCTCCCTGCCGCACTCCGTGCTGATGATGATCCCGGAGGCGTGGGAGAACCACGACTCCATGGAGCCGGCCCGCCGCGCCTTCTACCAGTTCCACTCCACGATGATGGAGCCCTGGGACGGCCCGGCCTGTGTCACCTTCACCGACGGCCGTCAGGTCGGCGCGGTCCTCGACCGCAACGGCCTGCGCCCCGGCCGCTACTGGGTCACCGACGACGGCCTCGTCGTCCTCGGCTCCGAGGTCGGCGTCCTCGACATCGACCCCGCCAAGGTCGTCCGCAAGGGCCGCCTGCAGCCGGGCCGCATGTTCCTCGTCGACACCGTCGAGCACCGCATCATCGAGGACGACGAGATCAAGGCCGGCCTCGCCGCCGAGCAGCCGTACGCCGACTGGCTGGAGGCCGGGGAGATCGAGCTCTCCGACCTGCCCGAGCGTGAGCACATCGTGCACACCCACGCCTCCGTCACCCGCCGCCAGCAGACCTTCGGCTACACCGAGGAAGAGCTGCGCGTCATCCTCGCGCCGATGGCCAAGGCAGGCGCCGAGCCCATCGGCTCCATGGGCACGGACTCGCCGATCGCCGCGCTGTCCTCGCGCCCGCGCCTGCTCTTCGACTACTTCACCCAGCTGTTCGCGCAGGTCACCAACCCGCCGCTGGACGCCATCCGTGAAGAGCTGGTGACGAGCCTGCGCTCCTCGCTGGGCCCGCAGGGCAACCTCCTGAAGCCGACCGCCGCGTCGTGCCGCAGCGTCACCCTGCCCTTCCCGGTGATCGACAACGACGAGCTGGCCAAGCTCATCCACATCAACGCCGACGGCGACATGCCCGGCATGAAGGCCGCCACGCTCTCCGGTCTCTACCGGGTCTCCGGCGGCGGTGACGCCCTCGCCGCGCGCATCGAGGAGATCTGCGCCGAGGCCGACGCCGCCATCGAGAACGGCGCCCGGCTGATCGTCCTCAGCGACCGCCACTCGGACGCCGAGCACGCGCCGATCCCGTCGCTGCTGCTCACCGCGGCCGTCCACCACCACCTCATCCGCACCAAGCAGCGCACCCAGGTGGGCCTGCTGGTCGAGGCCGGCGACGTCCGCGAGGTCCACCACGTCGCCCTGCTCGTCGGCTTCGGCGCCGCGGCCGTCAACCCGTACCTGGCGATGGAGTCCGTCGAGGACCTCGTCCGCGCCGGAACGTTCCTCTCCGGTATCGAGGCCGAGCAGGCCATCCGCAACCTGATCTACGCCCTCGGCAAGGGCGTCCTGAAGGTCATGTCCAAGATGGGCATCTCCACGGTCGCCTCCTACCGCGGCGCCCAGGTCTTCGAGGCCGTCGGTCTCGCGGACGAGTTCGTGGAGAAGTACTTCAACGGCACGGCCACCAAGATCGGCGGCGTCGGCATCGACGTCATCGCCAAGGAGGTCGCGGCCCGCCACGCCAAGGCGTACCCGGCCAGCGGCATCGCGCCGGCCCACCGCGCCCTGGAGATAGGCGGCGAGTACCAGTGGCGCCGCGAGGGCGAGCCGCACCTGTTCGACCCGGACACGGTCTTCCGCCTCCAGCACTCCACCCGGACGCGCCGCTACGACATCTTCAAGCAGTACACGGACCGCGTGAACGAGCAGTCCGAGCGTCTGATGACGCTGCGCGGCCTGTTCGGCTTCAAGGCCGGCGAGGGCCGTGCGCCGATCTCGATCGACGAGGTCGAGCCGGTCTCCGAGATCGTCAAGCGCTTCTCGACCGGCGCCATGTCGTACGGCTCGATCTCGCGCGAGGCGCACGAGACCCTCGCCATCGCCATGAACCAGCTGGGCGGCAAGTCCAACACCGGTGAGGGCGGCGAGGACCCGGACCGCCTCTACGACCCGGCGCGGCGCTCGTCGATCAAGCAGGTCGCCTCCGGCCGCTTCGGCGTGACCTCCGAGTACCTGGTCAACGCGGACGACATCCAGATCAAGATGGCCCAGGGCGCCAAGCCCGGTGAGGGCGGTCAGCTGCCCGGCCACAAGGTGTACCCGTGGGTCGCCAAGACGCGTCACTCGACGCCGGGCGTGGGCCTGATCTCCCCGCCGCCGCACCACGACATCTACTCCATCGAGGACCTGGCCCAGCTGATCCACGACCTGAAGAACGCGAACCCGCAGGCGCGGATTCACGTCAAGCTGGTCTCCGAGGTCGGCGTCGGCACGGTCGCGGCCGGTGTGTCCAAGGCGCACGCGGACGTCGTCCTCATCTCCGGCCACGACGGCGGAACGGGCGCCTCCCCGCTGACGTCGCTGAAGCACGCCGGTGGCCCCTGGGAGCTCGGCCTCGCCGAGACCCAGCAGACCCTGCTGCTCAACGGCCTGCGCGACCGCATCGTCGTCCAGACCGACGGCCAGCTGAAGACCGGCCGTGACGTCGTCATCGCCGCGCTGCTCGGCGCCGAGGAGTTCGGTTTCGCGACCGCTCCGCTCGTCGTCTCCGGCTGCGTCATGATGCGCGTCTGCCACCTGGACACCTGCCCGGTCGGTATCGCCACGCAGAACCCGACGCTGCGCGACCGGTTCGCAGGCAAGGCCGAGTACGTCGTGAACTTCTTCGAGTTCATCGCCGAGGAGGTCCGCGAGATCCTCGCCGAGCTGGGCTTCCGCTCCATCGAGGAGGCCGTCGGCCACGCCGAGGCGCTCGACGTGACCCGCGCGGTCGACCACTGGAAGGCGCAGGGCCTGGACCTGGAGCCGCTGTTCCACGTGCCCGAGCTGCCCGAGGGTGCCGTCCGCCACCAGCTGATCGAGCAGGACCACGGCCTGGAGAAGGCGCTCGACAACGAGCTGATCAAGCTCGCCGCCGACGCGCTCGCCGCCTCGGACGCCACCGACGCCCAGCCGGTGCGCGCCCAGGTCAAGGTCCGCAACATCAACCGCACCGTCGGCACCATGCTCGGCCACGAGGTGACGAAGAAGTTCGGCGGCGCCGGTCTCCCCGACGACACCATCGACATCACCTTCACCGGCTCGGCCGGCCAGTCCTTCGGCGCCTTCCTCCCGCGCGGTGTCACGCTGCGCCTGGAGGGCGACGCCAACGACTACGTCGGCAAGGGCCTCTCCGGCGGCCGTGTGATCGTCCGTCCCGACCGGGGCGCCGACCACCTCGCCGAGTACTCGACCATCGCGGGCAACACCATCGCCTACGGCGCGACCGGCGGCGAGCTGTTCCTCCGCGGTCGTACGGGTGAGCGGTTCTGTGTCCGTAACTCCGGTGCCACGGTGGTGTCCGAGGGCGTGGGCGACCACGGCTGCGAGTACATGACCGGCGGCCACGCGGTCGTCCTCGGCGAGACGGGCCGCAACTTCGCGGCCGGTATGTCGGGCGGCATCGCGTACGTCATCGACCTGAACCGCGACAACGTCAACGTCGGCAACGCGGGCGCCGTCGAGGCCCTCGACGACACCGACAAGCAGTGGCTGCACGACGTGGTGCGCCGCCACGCCGAGGAGACGGGTTCGACGGTCGCCGAGAAGCTGCTCGCCGACTGGTCCGTCGCCGTGGAGCGCTTCAGCAAGATCATCCCCAGCACGTACAAGGCAGTGCTCGCCGCCAAGGCCGCCGCCGAGCAGGCCGGTCTCTCCGAGACCGAGATCACCGAGAAGATGATGGAGGCGGCGATCAATGGCTGACCCGAAGGGCTTCCTGAACCACGGGCGCGAGGTCGCCAAGTCCCGCCCCGTCGACGTACGCCTCAAGGACTGGAACGAGGTCTACGTTCCGGGCTCGCTGCTCCCGATCATCTCGAAGCAGGCGTCCCGCTGCATGGACTGCGGCATCCCGTTCTGCCACAACGGCTGTCCCCTCGGGAACCTCATCCCCGAGTGGAACGACTACGCCTACCGCGAGGACTGGGGCGCTGCCTCGGAGCGCCTGCACGCGACGAACAACTTCCCGGAGTTCACGGGCCGTCTGTGCCCCGCTCCCTGTGAGTCGGCGTGCGTCCTCGGCATCAACCAGCCGGCCGTCACCATCAAGAACGTCGAGGTCTCGATCATCGACAAGGCGTGGGACAGCGGCGACGTCGCGCCCCAGGCCCCGGAGCGCCTCTCCGGCAAGACGGTCGCGGTCATCGGCTCGGGCCCGGCGGGTCTCGCGGCCGCCCAGCAGCTGACGCGGGCGGGCCACACCGTCGCCGTCTACGAGCGCGCGGACCGCATCGGAGGCCTGCTCCGGTACGGCATCCCCGAGTTCAAGATGGAGAAGCGGCACATCAACCGCCGTATCGAGCAGATGCGCGCGGAGGGCACCCGCTTCCGTACGGGCATCGAGATCGGCCGCGACCTCAAGGCGACGGACCTGAAGAAGCGGTACGACGCCGTCGTGATCGCCGCGGGTGCGACGACCGCGCGTGACCTGCCGGTGCCCGGCCGCGAGCTGGCCGGCATCCACCAGGCAATGGAGTACCTGCCGCTGGCCAACAAGGTGCAGGAGGGCGACTTCGTGGCGCCCCCCATCACGGCCGAGGGCAAGCACGTCGTGGTCATCGGCGGCGGCGACACCGGCGCGGACTGCGTGGGCACCGCCCACCGCCAGGGCGCGGCCTCCGTCACGCAGCTGGAGATCATGCCGAAGCCGGGCGAGGACCGCGCGCCGAACCAGCCGTGGCCGACCTTCCCCATGCTCTACAAGGTCACCTCCGCGCACGAGGAGGGCGGCGAGCGGGTCTACTCCGTCTCCACCACCCACTTCGAGGGCGACGAGGACGGCAACGTCCAGTGGCTGCACCTCATCGAGGTCGAGTTCGTCGACGGCAAGCTGACGCAGAAGCCGGGCACGGAGCGCAAGATCCCCGCCCAGCTGGTCACCCTGGCGATGGGCTTCACCGGCACCGACCGGGACAACGGCCTGGTCGAGCAGTTCGGCCTGGACCTCGACGAGCGCGGCAACATCGCGCGCGACGCCGACTTCCAGACCAACGTGCCGGGTGTGTTCGTGGCCGGTGACGCGGGCCGCGGCCAGTCCCTCATCGTGTGGGCGATCGCGGAGGGCCGCTCGGCGGCCCGTGGCTGCGACCGCTTCCTCACGGGGGCGAGCGACCTGCCGGCCCCGATCCGCCCGACGGACCGCTCGCTGATGGTCTGACGACTCGAGCGACACGGGACGGTGACCTTTCACGGTCACCGTCCCCCACACACGTCCCGTACAACGGCGTACGGAACACAGACGGCGCCTGCCCACCAGTCCCCGACCGGACTACCGGGCAGGCGCCGTCGCATGTCCCGGGTGAGGGCCTCAGCCCGTCATCGCCGCCGCCTTCGCCAGTGCCAGCACCGCCAGGAGTGCCAGCATCCCCACGCACGCGCCCGCCTGTACCAGCACCCTCCGCCGGTCCCGGGGCGCGTACGCGAACGCGAGGGCGATCGCGCCGCCCGTCAGCAGCCCGCCGAGGTGGCCCTGCCAGGACGTCACGACCGCTGAGATGACCAGCCAGATCAGCAGGCCCGCCATGAAGCGGTTGATGCCCGCGGGGTCGGCGCCGAGGCGGCGGGCCAGGACGTAGTACGCCGTGCAGACGCCGAAGATCGCGCCGGAGGCGCCGACCGTGCTGCTGTCGGGGTCCAGGAGGAGGACGAGGGCGGAGCCGCCGAGGGCTGAGAGGAGGTACAGGCTCAGATAGCGGGCGCGGCCCAGCTGCGCCTCCACCACCCGGCCCACGTTCCACAGCGTGACCATGTTCATCACGATGTGCAGGATGCCGAACGTGCCCTCGGTGGGCGGGATGTGGAGGAAGGCGCCAGTGAGGAGGCGGTACCACTCGCCGTCGATCACGCCTTCGAGGTGGAAGTCGGCCGGGTAGGCGCTCTGCCAGACGTAGTGCAGACCGTCCGGGCCGGCGAGGCCCCGGCCCAGCATCGCGAAGTCGTCGACGATCGACGGGCGGAGCAGTTCGGCGACGTAGGCCACGACGTTCAGGCCGATCAGGACGTACGTCACCAGCGGGACCGCCGAGATCCGGCCGCCGAAGGCCGTGCGGGCCTGGCGGACCGTTCTCACGCCCTCCTTCACGCACTCCGGGCACTGGTGGCCCACGGCCGCGTCGCGCATGCAGTCGGGGCAGATGAACCGCTCGCAGCGGGTGCAGCGGACGTACGACTCCACTTTCGGGTGGCGGTAGCAGGTGGTGACGGCGGGCTCGGACGACGACGGGGACTCGGGTTCCATGGCCGGCTCCTTGTGGGTGCGGGGCTGATGACGAGCCGGTGAGGACGGCGGCGAACAAAATAGCGAACCTGGGCGGGGGTGTGCTGAGGGGGAGTGCCCCAGGCTCGGGATCTTCGTCGCGCTCCGGTGCCGGGAGGCCCTTCACGGCCGCGTGGCCGGCTCGCCCGCGCCGTGTCCGGGCCCGGGAGGCGGACCCCGCGACCCATGGTCGAGGAGTGCCGCGAGATCACCGGCGGCGGCGGTCACCACCGCTGAGGACCACGCTCCGGCACTCGTCGGGAGCGCCCCACGCGCTCCGCAGCGCACGCGCCTTGGTCAGCCAGAGCGACAGGTCGTACTCCGCCGTGTAACCGATCGCGCCGTGCAGTTGCAGCGCCGTGCGCGCGGTCGCGTACGCCGCCTCGCACGCCGTCACCTTGGCCGCCGCCGCGTCCGCCGGGTCCAGGGTGACCGCCGCCCCGAAGACCAGGGGACGCGCGAACTCCAGGGCTACCTTGGCGTCCGCCAGCCGGTGCTTCACCGCCTGGAACGACCCCACGGGCACACCGAACTGCGTGCGCTGCTTGACGTACGCCACCGTCCTGTCCAGCAGCGCCAGACCGACGCCGAGAGCCTGCGCGGCGACCGCGAGACGCGCCCAGACGAGGGCGCGGGCGAGCAGGGGCGGGTCGGTGGTGAGGCTGTCCTTTATACAAATCTCCAAGGCCCCACACCAGGCCGAAAACTCTTATGCCGGTTTCCCTTTAAAAA
>NZ_JARGEE010000328.1:0-10439 GCF_033794485.1 Streptomyces sp. MB09-02B | reverse complement strand
GGTCGGTGCGGGGGCGGAGGGTGAGGGAGATGACGGCGGGCGCGACGCCGATGCGGACCTCGGTGAGCGCGAACCCGGCGTCCGGGCCGGCGGCGGCGATGTCGCAGGCGCCGAGCAGGCCGAGGCCGCCCGCGCGGACCTGGCCGGTGACGCGGGCGACGACGGGTCTGGGCAGTTCGAGGATCTGGCGGAGCAGCGTGACCATGGCCTTCGGGTCGGGTGGGTCGCGCAGGTCGGCGCCCGCGCAGAACGTGTTCCCGGTGTGGGTGAGGACGACGGCGCGTACGTCGTCGTCCTCACCGCACCGGGTGAGCGCGTTCGAGAGGTCACGCACCAGCCTCGCCGAGAGAGCGTTGCGGTTGGCCGGGGAGTCGAGGGTGAGGGTGGTGATGCCCCGGTGGTGTGTGGCACGTACGAGGGGGCTGAGGCTCGCGGCGGTGTCGGTCTCGGTCATAGGCGTTCCCTGAGTTCGCGGCGGAGGATCTTCCCGGAGGCCGCGCGGGGCACGTCGGCGATGAAGGTGACGTGGCGGACGCGCTTGTACGGGGCGACGCGTTCGGCGACGTACATCATCACCTCGCCCTCGGAGAGCTCGTGCGCGGTGGGACGGCGGACGACGAAGGCGTGCGGGACCTCGTTGCCGTCGTCGCCGTAGTGGCCGATGACGGCGGCGTCGGCGATGCCGGGGTGGGTGACGAGGAGGGCTTCGAGTTCGGCGGGGGCGACCTGGAAACCCTTGTACTTGATCAGCTCCTTGACCCGGTCGACGACGTACAGCCAGCCGTCGGTGTCGACGTGCCCGATGTCGCCGGTGGAGAGCCAGCCGTCGGTGTCGATCATGTCGGCGGTGGCCTGGGGGCGGCCCAGGTAGCCCTTCATGACCTGGGGGCCCCGGATGACGATCTCGCCGGGTTCGCCGACGCCGACCTCCTTGCCCGGGTCGTCGAGGGAGACGATCCGCATCTCTGTGCCGGCGATGAGCTTGCCGACGGTGCCGGGGGGCGCGGTGGCGGCCTGGACGAGGGGGACCAGGTGGGAGCAGGGCGAGAGTTCGGTCATGCCGTAGCCCTGGACGACGGGCGGCAGGGAGAGGCGGGCGGAGCAGGCGGCGGCGAGGCGTGCGTCGAGGGGTGCGGCGGCCGAGAGGATGTGCTGGACCGTGGAGAGGTCGTAGCGCTCGGCGGCCGGGTGTTTGGCCAGGGCGAGGACGATCGGTGGGGCCACGTAGAGGTGGGTGATGCGGTGTTCGGCGATCGCCGCGAGGTAGCCCTCCAGGTCGAAGCGGGGCAGGACGACGACGGCGGCGCCGAGCCGCAGCGGGGCGTTCATCAGGGCGGTGAGGCCGTAGATGTGGAAGAACGGGAGCACGGCGAGGATGCGGTCGCCGGGGCCGGCCGGCATGACCGGTTCGAGCTGGGCGAGGTTGGTGGCGATGGACCGGTGGGTGAGCATGACGCCCTTGGGGACGCCGGTCGTGCCGGAGGAGTACGGAAGGGCCGCGACGTCCGTCACCGGGTCGATGTCGACGGCCGGTTCGGGCGCGGCTGAGGCCAGCATGTCGATCAGCGAGCGGTGGCCGGGGGCGCTGTCGCAGACGAAGATCTCCCGTATGCCGCCGACGCGTTCGGCGGCGGCGCGGGCGGTCTCCAGCAGCGGTGAGACGGTGACGATCCAGCTCGCCCCGGAGTCCTGGAGCTGTTTGGCCAGCTCACCGGCGGTGGCCAGCGGGTGCACGGTGGTGACGGTGGCGCCTGCGCGGGTGGCCGCGTAGAACGCCGTCGGGTAGGCGATCGTGTTGGGGCTGTGCAGGGCGAGGACGTCGCCCTTGCGGACGCCGGCGTCGGCGAACGCGGCCGCGAGCCGCCGGTGGAAGCGGTCCAGCTGTTCGTAGGTGAGGGTCGTGCCGTCGACTCCGTCGATCAGCGCGGGCAGGTCGCCGAACTCGGCGGCGCGGCCCAGGACGGCTTCGTGGATGGGGAGTTCGAGGGGTGGGACGTCTGCGTACTCGCTGCGGAACATGGTTCCTCCTCGTGCGCTCCGACTCCTGTGGCCGCGCTTCGGCGCCTCCGGATGTGCTCCGGCCGACGGCCGTGTTCCGCCGACGCGTGGCGGCTCAGTACGACTTCGGCAGGCCCAGGGTCTGGTGGGAGACGTAGTTGAGAATCATCTCCCGGCTCACCGGCGCGATACGAGACACGCGCGCGGCCGTGATGAGCGAGGCGAGGCCGAACTCGGCCGTGAGGCCGTTCCCGCCGAGGGTGTGCACAGCCTGGTCGACGGCCCGCACGCACGCCTCGCCCGCCGCGTATTTGGCCATGTTGGCGGCCTCGCCGGCCGCCGTGTCGTCGCCGGCGTCGTAGAGGTGGGCCGCCTTCTGCATCATCAGGCGGGCCAGTTCGAGTTCGATGTGGGACTGGGCGAGGGGGTGCGCGATCGCCTGGTGGGCGCCGATGGGCTGGCGCCACACGGTGCGGTCGCGGGCGTACTCGACGGCCCTCGCGAGGGCGTACCTGGCCATGCCGATGGCGAAGGCGGCCGTCATGATCCGCTCGGGGTTGAGGCCGGCGAACAACTGGAGGAGGCCGGCGTTCTCGTCGCCGACCAGGGCGTCGGCGGGGAGCCGGATGTCGTCGAAGCTCAGCTCGAACTGCTTCTCGGCGGCGCGGAGTTCCATGTCGATCTGCCGGTACTCGAAGCCGGGGGTGTCCGTGGGGACGATGAAGAGGCAGGGCTTGAGGGTGCCGGTGCGAGCGTCCTCGGTGCGGCCGACGATGAGGACGGCGTCCGCCCGGTCGACGCCGGAGATGAAGACCTTGCGGCCCGTGAGCAGCCAGTCGCCGGTCTCGTCGCGGCGGGCCGTGGTGGTGATGCGGTGGCTGTTGGAGCCGGCGTCGGGTTCGGTGATGCCGAAGGCCATGAGGCGGGTGCCGTTCGCCAGGGCGGGCAGCCAGGTCTGTTGCTGGGCCTTGGTGCCGAAGCGGGCGATGACGGTGCCGCAGATCGCGGGCGACACGATCATCATGAGCAGGGGGCAGCCTGCGGCGCCCAGCTCTTCGAGCACGATGGAGAGTTCGGCTATGCCGCCGCCTCCGCCGTCGTACTCCTCGGGGAGGTTGACGCCCAGGTAGCCGAGTTTGGCGGCCTCGGACCAGAGTTCGTCGGGGTGGCGGCCCTCTTTGTTGATCGTGGCTATGTAGTCGCGGCCGTAGCGTTTTCCGAGGGCGGAGACGGCGGCTCGTAGGGCTTTGTGTTCTTCGGTTTCGAGGACCGGGGACGGCATGAGAGGGCTCCTCAGGGGGAGGGTTCGTTCGTTGTTTGGAGGGTGCGGGTCTGTGGGGGCTTGTCGCGCAGTTCCCCGCGCCCCTTAGGTGGGCTGCCCTTGAACCACGGCCAGAAGCGCGCCCATTTCTACCTGTTGGCCCACCGCCGCGTGCAGGGCTGTCAGGGTGCCCGTCGACGGGGCCGTGATCTTGTGTTCCATCTTCATCGCCTCCAGCCAGAGGAGGGGTTGGCCCGCCTGTACGGATGTGCCCTGCTTCAGGTTCTCCGCCACGCGGACGACCGTGCCCGGCATGGGGGCCAGGAGGGAGCCGGGAGCCTGTTGGGTGGTGGGGTCGGGGAAGCGAGGGATGGCGGTGAAGGTGGTGGCGTTGACGTGGATCCGGTCGCCGTGGCGGGTGACGACGAACTTCCGCTGGACGCCGTCCACTTCGAGGACGACGCGGCGGGGGTCCGCGTGAACGACACGGACCCCGACCGCCTCCAAGCCGTTCCTGGTGTGCCGGTAGCGGACCTCGTGCTCCTCCCCCGCCGTCGCGTACCGCTTGACCTGGGGCTGGGAGGGCACGTTGCGGAAGCCGCCGAAACGGGGGTCGCCCTCGGCGGCCTCGGCCAGGGCGGCGGCCAGCGGGGCGTGCGGGTCGGGGGCGGCGGTGGTGAGGGCGCGGAGGTGGCGGTCGTAGAACCCGGTGTCCATGCGGGCGGACGTGAACTCCTCGTGGCGCAGGGAGTTCACCAGCAGGGTCCGGTTGGTGGTGGGGCCGTGGAGTGTCGCCCGTTCCAGGGCGCCCGCCAGTCTGCGGATCGCCTCCGCCCGGGTGGGGGCGTGGGCGATGACCTTGGCGAGCAGGGGGTCGTAGTGGACGCCGATCGTGTCGCCGTCCTCGTAGCCGGTGTCCAGGCGGACGCCCTCGGGGACGGCCAGTCGGTGCAGGGTGCCCGTCTGCGGGGCCCATGCGCGGGCCGGGTCCTCGGCGTACAGGCGGGCCTCGATCGCGTGGCCGCTAGCGGGTGGGGGGTCGGCCGGGAGGGCGTGGCCCTCGGCGACGCGGAGCTGCTCGGCGACCAGGTCGAGGCCGAAGACGGTTTCCGTGACCGGGTGTTCGACCTGGAGGCGGGTGTTCATCTCCAGGAAGTGGGCCGTACCGTCGGACACCAGGAACTCGACCGTGCCCGCGCCGACGTAGTCCACGGCTCGGGCGGCGCGTACGGCCAGGGTGTGGAGTTCCGCCGTCAGCTCCTCGGGGAGGGCGGGGGCCGGGGCCTCCTCGATCACCTTCTGGTGGCGGCGTTGGAGGGAGCAGTCGCGGGTTCCGAGCGGCCAGACGGTGCCGTGGGTGTCGGCGAGGATCTGGACCTCGACGTGACGGCCGTCCTCGATGTACGGCTCGACGAAGACCTCGCCGTCGCCGAAGGCGCTCGCGGCCTCGGCACGGGCGCTCTCCAGGGCGGCGGGCAGGTCCTTCAGGTGGCGTACGACGCGCATGCCGCGGCCGCCGCCGCCCGCCGCCGCCTTCACCAGGACCGGCAGGTCGTCCTCGGTGACCTCCTCCAGGGGTGCCAGGCCCATGAGTTCCTTGGCACGGGTCTTGGACGCCATGGCCTCGATCGCCTCGGGGGGCGGGCCGATCCAGACGAGGCCGGCGTCCTGGACGGCACGGGCGAAGTCCGGGTTCTCGGAGAGGAAGCCGTAGCCGGGGTGGACGGCGTCGGCGCCGGCGGCGAGGGCCGCCTTCACGAGCAGGTCGCCGCGCAGATAGGTGTCGGCGGGGGCCGCGCCCGGCAGCCGTACGGCCGTGTCGGCGACGCGGGAGTGGAGGGCGCCCGCGTCGGCGTCGGAGTGCACGGCGACGGTGCGGATGCCCAGGTCGGCGCAGGTGCGGAAGATGCGGCAGGCGATCTCGCCCCGGTTGGCGACGAGGACAGAAGTGATCACGAAGGGTTTCCTCACATCCGGAAGACGCCGAAGCCACCGCGTGCGCCCTCGTAGGGCGCCGTGTGGATCGCGGACAGGCACAGGCCGAGGACGGTGCGGGTGTCGCGGGGGTCGATGACCCCGTCGTCGTACAGCCGTCCGGACAGGAACATCGGGAGCGACTCGGACTCGATCTGCTGCTCCACCATCGCGCGCAGGGCGGCGTCGCCCTCTTCGTCGTACGGCAGTCCGCGCGCCGCCGCAGACTGCCGGGCCACGATCGACAGCACGCCCGCGAGCTGCTGCGGGCCCATCACGGCCGACTTGGCGCTGGGCCAGGCGAAGAGGAAGCGGGGGTCGTAGGCGCGGCCGCACATGCCGTAGTGACCGGCGCCGTACGAGGCGCCGAGGAGGACGGACAGGTGCGGGACCCGGCTGTTGCTGACCGCGTTGATCATCATCGCGCCGTGCTTGATGATGCCGCCCTGCTCGTACTCCTTGCCGACCATGTAGCCGGTGGTGTTGTGGAGGAAGAGGAGGGGGATGTCGCGCTGGTTGGCGAGCTGGATGAACTGGGCCGCCTTCTGGGACTCCTCGCTGAACAGCACCCCTTGGGCGTTGGCGAGAATGCCGACGGGATAGCCGTGGAGGGTGGCCCAGCCGGTGGTGAGGCTGGTGCCGTAGAGGGGCTTGAACTCGTCGAAGTCGGAGGCGTCGACGATCCGGGCGATGACCTCGCGGGGGTCGAAGGGCGCCTTCAGATCGCCGGGGACGATGCCGAGGAGTTCCTCCGGGTCGTACTTCGGTGGCTCGGCGGGGGCCGGATCGGCGTACGCCTTGCGGCGGTTGAGGCGGGCGACGACCCGGCGGGCCTGGCGCAGGGCGTCCGGTTCGTCGACGGCGAAGTGGTCGGCGAGGCCCGACACGCGCGCGTGCATCTCGGCGCCGCCGAGGGACTCGTCGTCGCTCTCCTCGCCGGTGGCCATCTTGACGAGGGGCGGGCCGCCGAGGAACACCTTCGCGCGTTCCTTGACCATGATCACGTGGTCGGACATGCCGGGGATGTAGGCCCCGCCGGCGGTGGAGTTGCCGAAGACGACGGCGAGGGTGGGGATGCCGGCGGCGGAGAGCCGGGTGAGGTCGCGGAAGATCGCGCCGCCGGGGATGAAGATCTCCTTCTGGGAGGGGAGATCGGCTCCGCCGGACTCCACCAGGCTGATGCAGGGCAGCCGGTTGGCGAGGGCGATGTCGTTGGCGCGGAGGGCCTTCTTCAGGGACCAGGGGTTGCTGGCGCCGCCGCGTACGGTCGGGTCGTTGGCGGTGATCAGGCACTCGACGCCCTCGACGACCCCGATGCCGGTGACGAGGGAGGCGCCGACGGTGTACTCGCTGCCCCAGGCGGCGAGCGGCGACAGTTCCAGGAAGGGCGTGTCGGGGTCCAGCAGCAGTTCGATGCGCTCGCGGGCGAGCAGCTTGCCGCGCTTCCGGTGCCGTTGGACGTATTTCTCGCCACCGCCCGCCAGCGCCTTGGCGTGCTCGGCGGTGAGCTCGTCCAGCTTGGCGAGCATGGCCTCACGGTTGGCTCGGTAGTCCGAACTCGTCGTGTCCAGGGCCGAGTTGATGATCGTCACAGCAGGGCCTCCGGTATGTCCAGGTGGCGGGAGCGCAGCCATTCGCCGAGGGCCTTGGCCTGGGGGTCGAAGCGGGCCTGGGAGGCGACGCCCTCGCCGAGGATGCCCTCGATGACGAAGTTCAGGGCGCGGAGCTTGGGGAGCGGGTGCCGGGTGACTTTCAAGTCGGCTGTGTCCGGGAGGAGTTCGCGCAAGCGGTCGACGGTGAGTGTGTGCGCGAGCCACCGCCAGGCCTCGTCGGTCCGGGCCCACACCCCGACGTTGGCGTCGCCTCCCTTGTCCCCGCTGCGGGCCCCGGCGACCAGGCCGAGGGGCGCCCTGGTCAGCGGGCCGTGGGGCAGCGGCTCGGGGAGGGGCGGTTCCGGCAGGTCTTCGGGTACGGCGGTGTCGTGGGCCGGGGCCACGGGGATCCGGCGCCCGTCGTGCAGGAGCGCCGCGTGGTCGACGGTGTCCTGGGGGACGTACGCGTCCTCGAAGACCCCGTAGGGCGAGCCCTTTCCGGGCAGCGCTAGGACGTGGAAGCCGGGATAGCTGGCGAGCGCGAGTTCGACGGCGGCCCCGCTCAACGCCCGTCCCACCGCGTCCTGTTCCGGGTCCCGTACGACGAGCCGGAGCAGGGCGCTCGCGGTCTCCTCGGTGTCGGCGTCGGGGCGGTCGGTGCGGGTCAACTCCCAGCCGCTGTACGTGACTTTGTCGAGCATCGGTGCCATCTGGGCGCGCACCAAAGCGGCCTTGGCCTCGATGTCGAGGCCGGTCAGGACGAAGGCGACCTCGTTGCGGAAGCCGCCGAGCCTGTTGAGGCCGACCTTGAGCGTGGGGGGCGGGGCCTCGCCGCGGACACCGGAGACCCGGACGCGGTCGGGTCCGTCCTGGATGAGTTCCACCGTGTCGAGGCGGGCGGTGACGTCGGGTCCGGCGTACCGGGCGCCCTGGGTCTCGTACAGAAGCTGCGCGGTCACCGTGCCGACGTCGACGAAGCCGCCGGTGCCGGGGTGCTTGGTGATGACGGCGGTGCCGTCCTCGTGGAGTTCGGCGAGGGGGAAGCCGGGGTGGCGCAGGTCGTGCGAACCGTCGGCGAAGAAGGAGTAGTTGCCGCCGGTCGCCTGCGCCCCGCACTCCAGGACGTGCCCGGCGACGACGGCCCCCGCGAGCCGGTCGTGGTCCCCGGGGCCCCAGCCGAAGTGGGCGACGGCGGGCCCGGTGACCAGGGCCGCGTCCGTCACCCGGCCGGTGACGACCACGTCGGCGCCCTCGCGCAGACAGGTGGCGATGCCGAAGCCGCCGAGGTAGGCGTGGGCGGCGAGGGTGCCGGGGTGGGCGGCGGTGAGGTCGTCGCCCTCGACGTGCGCGACGCGGACGGGGATGTCGAGCCGGTCGGCCAACTCCCGTATGCGGGCGGCGAGTCCGGCCGGGTTGAGACCACCCGCGTTGGCGACGATCCGCACCCCGCGCTCGTGCGCGAGCCCCAGGCACTCCTCCAGCTGGCGCAGGAAGGTGCGGGCGTACCCGCCCGTGGGGTCCTTCAGGCGGTCGCGGCCGAGGATGAGCATGGTCAGCTCGGCCAGATAGTCGCCGGTGAGGACGTCGAGTTCACCGCCGGTGAGCATCTCGCGCATGGCGTCGAAGCGGTCGCCGTAGAAGCCGGAGGCGTTGCCGATGCGGAGAGGGGCCGTGGTCACCGGGTGGCTCCCTTCGCGTCGCGCCCGGGGCCCGGGGGCCCGGCGAAGGCCTGGGCGATGTCCAGCCAGCGGTCGGCGTCGGAGCCCTCGGCGTGGAGGGCGAGGTCGGCGCGGTGGGCGCGCTGGGTGACCAGGAGGCAGAGGTCGAGGGCGGGGCCGGTGACGCGGTCGGTCGCGTCCTCGGGGCCGTACGTCCACAACTCGCCTGTGGGGCTGGTGAGTTCGAGGCGGAACTCCTCGAAGGGCGGGGTCAGTCCGTGCACCCCGAAGGCGAAGTCGCGGGTGCGGATGCCGAGTCGGGTGATGTGCCGGAGCCGGTCGCCGGGGGCGATCCGGGGGACGCCCAGCGCGTCGGCGACGTCCAGGCCGTGGGCCCAGGTCTCCATGAGGCGGGCGGTCGCCATCGAGGCGGTGGACATGGGCGGGCCGTACCAGGGGAAGCGCGCGCCCTCGGGTGCCGCGCGCAGGGCGGCGTCCAGGGCCTCGCGGCCGGCGCGCCAGTCCGCGAGCAGTTCGGCGGGCGGCTTCGCGGCTCCTTCCTCGGCGCCCCTGTCCACGAAGTCGCCGGGCGAGGTCATCGCGCTCTCGACCTCACGGGCGAAGGCTGCCTGGTCGGTCACGGCCAGGACGGACGAGTGGTCCGTCCAGGCGAGGTGCGCGATCTGGTGGGCGACGGTCCAGCCGGGCGCGGGCGTCGCGAGCGCCCACTCCTCCGGGCTCAACTCGGCCACGAGCAGGTCGAGTTCCTGGCTCTCGGCACGGAGATCGTCGATCACGGGCGTTGGGTCGGCCATGGGGGGAGCATGGCAGCGGACCCAGAAACAAGCAAGCGTGCTTGCATTTTTAGGGAGCAGTCGGGGTCCCCGAGTCGGCAAAGTAAGCTGCAAAAGACGCTATGGGCCTGACTTAGTCCATTGCTTTGCACTGTCGAGTCCTCCATACTGAACGATATCCCGTCGTCGTCGCCCCCTCGACCTCCCTCTCCCCGCTCTTCTGGACGGTCCCCGTGACACTCTCCCGCGCTGAACAGTCCGCGCCCGCCGCGACGGCCGTACCCCCGGCCGCGCCCGCCCCCGGCGGATTCCGTCGCGCGCGCGGACTGGGTTCCCTCGGGCCCGTGGGGCTGGTGCTGGCCGGTGGGATATCGGTGCAGTTCGGCGGGGCGCTGGCGGTGACGCTGATGCCGCGCGCCGGGGCGCTCGGGGTGGTGACGCTCCGGCTCGCGGTGGCCGCGCTGGTGATGCTGGTGATCTGCCGGCCCCGGCTGCGCGGGCACTCGCGTACCGACTGGGGGACGGTGGTCGCCTTCGGCGTCACCATGGCCGCGATGAACGGCCTCTTCTACCAGGCCGTCGCCCGTATCCCCCTCGGCCTCGCCGTCACCCTGGAGGTGCTCGGCCCGCTGACACTCTCCGTCCTCGCGTCCCGGCGGGCGCTGAACATGGTGTGGGCCGGGCTGGCCCTCTGCGGTGTCTTCCTGCTCGGGAAGGGCGGCGGAGTCGGCGGCCTCGACCCGCTGGGCATCGCCTTCGCCCTGGCCGCCGGGTTGGCGTGGGCCCTGTACATCGTCTTCAGCGCGCGTACGGGGCGGCGGTTCCCGCAGGCCGACGGGCTGGCGCTGGCCATGGCCGTCGCGGCGGTGCTGTTCCTGCCGCTGGGGATCGTCGAATCGGGGGGCCGGCTCGTCGAACCGACGACGCTCGCCCTGGGTGCCGCCGTGGCCGTGCTGTCCTCCGTCCTCCCCTACACCCTCGAACTCCTCGCGCTGCGCCGACTGCCCGCCTCCACCTTCGCGATCCTCATGAGCCTGGAACCCGCGATCGCCGCCACGGCCGGTTTCCTCATCCTCGACCAGGCCCTCACCACCGTCGAGGCCCTCGCGATCGCCCTGGTCATCGGGGCGAGCATGGGGGCGGTGCGAACGCAGGTGGGGCG
>NZ_JARGEE010000327.1:0-10518 GCF_033794485.1 Streptomyces sp. MB09-02B | reverse complement strand
AAACGCCCGGTTACATTCCGAACCCGGAAGCTAAGCCTTACAGCGCCGATGGTACTGCAGGGGGGACCCTGTGGGAGAGTAGGACGCCGCCGAACAATCTTTGGAAAGGACCCCTGGTCCCAGCGTTCAGCTGGGACCAGGGGTCCTTTTGTTTCTAGAATGCTTGCAGTACCGAAGACAGGAGTCACCATGTCCACCAACTCTCCCGAGGATCGACCGGAGCGCGACCAGCGGCGACGGGACAGTGGTGACCGTGGCGGCTATCGCGGTGGACCGCGCCGTGACAACGACCGGCGTGACAACGACCGTGGTGGTTACGGCCGGCGGGACGACCGGCGTAGCGACGACCGCCGAGGCGATGACCGTCGGGGCGATGACCGTCGGGGTGACGATCGAGGGGGGTTCCGTCGCGACGACCGCCGCGATGACCGTGGTGGCAGTGGCTTCCGCCGCGACGACAATCGTGGTGGCGGCGGCGGATTCCGTGGTCGTGACGACCGCCGTGACGACAGGCGTGAAGGCGACCGTGGGCCTCGCCCCGCGTTCCGCCGCGACGACCGCCCCGGGGCACCTCGTCGCGACGACCGGGATCGCGACCGTGGCTTCCGTCGTGACGATCGCCGGGACGGTGACCGGCCGGCCTTCCGTCGCGATGACCGCCGTGACGACCGCCCCGTGTTCCGCCGTGACGACCGGAGGGACGATCGACGGGACGACCGGCGTGACAGCGGGGACCGTGGTGATCGTGGCGGCTTCCGTCGTGACGACCGGGACCGTGGGTTCCGTCGGGACGACCGCCCGGCTCGTCCTGAGCGTCGTGAGGGTGACCGTCCCGCTTACCGTCGCGATGACGACCGCGGTGGCTTCCGCCGCGACGACAACCGCGGTGAGCAGCGCGGCGGCGGGTTCCGTCGTGACGACCGCGGCCGTGACGAGCGTCGTGGCGACGACCGCGGTGGGCGTCCGCCCTTCCGCCGTGATGATCGCCGTGAGGACTTCCGGCGCGACGATCGCCGGGACGACCGGCGCGATGACCGGCGCGATGACTTCCGTCGTGACGATCGCCGAGATGGTGACCGGCCGGCCTTCCGTCGCGATGACCGCCGTGACGACCGTCGGGACGACCGCCCCGCTCGTCCTGAGCGTCGTGAGGGTGACCGTCCCGCGTACCGTCGCGATGACGACCGCAGTGGCTTCCGCCGCGACGACAACCGCGGTGAGCAGCGCGGCGGCGGGTTCCGTCGTGACGACAGCCGTGGCGGTGAGCGCGGCGGCGGTGGGTTCCGTGGCCGCGACGACCGTGGGCGCGACGAGCGTCGCGGAGACGACCGGGGCCGTGGTCCCCGTCGGGACGACCGTGGCGGTCGGCCCGGTGGCTTCCGTGGTCGGGACGACCGGCGCGGCGGCGACGACCGGCGTGGCGGTGGGCGTTTCCGCGACGAGCGGGACCGGGACCGTGAGCCGATCAAGCGGCTGCCGATCCCGGAGGACGTCACCGGCGAGGAGATCGACAAGGACGTACGGCAGGAGCTGCAGAGCCTGCCGAAGACGCTCGCGGAGGACGTCGCCAAGAACCTGGTGATGGTCGCGCGGCTCATCGACGAGGACCCCGAGGGGGCGTACGGCTACTCCAGGGTCGCCCTGCGGCTGGCGTCCCGTGTCGCGGCCGTGCGGGAAGCGGCCGGCTTCGCCGCGTACGCGAACCAGAAGTACAGCGAGGCCCTCGCGGAGTTCCGTGCGGCCCGGCGGATGACCGGCAACGTCGAGCTGTGGCCCGTCATGGCCGACTGCGAGCGTGGTCTCGGGCGGCCCGAGAAGGCGCTCGACATGGCTGGGGCCCCCGAGGTGCACAAGCTGGACAAGGCCGGTCAGGTCGAGATGCGGCTCGTCGCGGCCGGGGCCCGGCGTGACATGGACCAGCTCGACGCGGCCATCGTGACGCTGCAGAGCCCCGAGCTGGCCTCCAACTCCGTACAGCCGTGGACCGCGCGCCTGCGGTACGCCTACGCCGACGCGTTGCTCGCGGCCGGGCGTGAAGGCGAGGCGCGGGAGTGGTTCGCCAAGGCCGTCGAGGCAGACAAGGACGGCAGCACGGACGCGTCGGACCGGCTGGCGGAGATGGACGGTGTCGAGTTCATGGACGTCCTCGTCGAGGACGAGGACGAGGGCGCGGACGAGGACCAGAAGGAAGACGGCATCCTCGTCGACGAGGACCACGACTCCGACTCCGACTCCGACTCGGACTCGGACGCCGACGCCGATGACGACGCGGGCGACGAAGACGACCCCGCCGATGTGGACGACGCGGATGCCGTCATCGTCGACGACGACAAGGACTGACGTCCGGTAGAGACCGTGAAGGGCGGGATTCCGTACAGGGATCCCGCCCTTTCGTATGTCCGGCCTCGGTGGAAGCCGCCGCCTCAGAACTCCAGTGCGCGCAGGACCAGCCCCGACGCCGGCTTGGGGCCGAACGACGTGGACTTGCGGGGCATGGTGACGCCCTGGCGGGCCAGGTCGCGTACGACCTCCTCGCGGACCGGGTGCATGAGGACGGCCGTGCCGCCGTCGCGTTCGGCCTTCTCCACGGTCGCGGCCGTGTCGTGGATGTAGGCGACGTGCGCCGGGGAGTCCTCGGGGATGCGCCAGACGTGGTCGAGGAGGGTGGCGTGCAGGACCGTCGCGTCCAGGGTGCGCCAGGCGGCCGGGCGGTCGGCGGGGATCGTACGGGCGAGGAGTTCCGGGTCCGGCCGGTCGACGAGGTGGAAGGCTCCGTCGGACGAGCCCGCGAGGACGAAGGCGTTGCCGGTGGCGGCCGCGTCCGCCAGGGCTTCGAGGGCCTCGGGGAGCGGGGCGTCCAGGCGGCGTACGCGGAACAGGCCGTCCAGGGCGCTGAGGGCGTTCGAGAGCGGGAGTTGGTGGAGGAGGCGGTGGATCGCGCGCACGCGCAGGGGGTAGCGGGCGGTGTCGACGAGCAGGACCAGGCCGTAGTCCCACGGGCTGGGGGACGGGTGCTCCGTGCGGAGCCGGAGGTAGGTCGCCCAGCGGTGGTGGCCGTCGGCTATCAGGGCCTGGTGGCGGGCCAGGTCCGACTGGATCTCGGCGAGGTCGGCCGGGTCGGTGACCGCCCAGAGACGATGGCCGAAGCCGTCCTCCGTGGTCGTGGCGAGGAGCGGGGCGCGTTCCGTGGTGCGTTCGACCACGGCCGTCGCTCCGGCCCTGGCACCGTTCCCCCGGTACGTGAGCAGCAGGGGCTCCAGGTTGGTGCCGGTCGCGCGCATCAGGGCCGCTCGGTCCGCGATGACATGGGGGATGACGTCCTCGTGGGGGAGGACCACGCCGGCGGAGGGCTCGGACAGGCGCAGGGCACCTATGAGACCTCGCTGGAGGATGCTGCCGTCCGCCTGCTCGTAGACGTAGAGCCCGGGCTCGGCGTCGACGGCGAGGACGCCGTCGGCGAGCCAGCGGCGCAGTGTGTCGGCCGCCTGTTCGTCACGGGCGCCCTGGGTACTGGCCTGGGGGAGTATCAGGCGGACGATGTTGTGGGGATCAGCGGATTCGAGGTGGAGCAGACCGTCCGGCCGTACGACGACGTCGTACGGCGGTGATGTGACGGCGGCCAGGCTGCCGACCCGGTCGGGGTCGTAGCGAAGCCCCCGGAACGGGGTCAGTTCGAGGCCGCTGCGCGCCGGGATCTCCTCCGCGGGACCTGCGTAGTTCATTGGTGCATCGTATGGGTGTCGGTGCCGTGAGGGATGATCGGTGAAAGTGACCTGACCGATTGTTGACCCACGGCCGTCCGACGCGGCCGGGCGGGAGACCGTCGGACCGAGCGAGGAGCGGAGCACGATGAGCCAGGCAGTCAGGACGCGGCCCGACGGCAGTGGGCAGGCCCTGAGCGAGGCGTACGACACGGCTCTGCTCGATCTGGACGGTGTGGTGTACGCGGGAGGGAGTGCGATCGCGTACGCCGTGGAGTCCCTGAGCACAGCGCGCGCCGGTGGTATGCACCTCGCATACGTGACCAACAACGCGCTGCGGACGCCCGACACGGTGGCCGCGCATCTGACGGCTCTCGGGATACCGACCGAGGCAGGAGACGTCATCACCTCGGCGCAGGCTGTGGCCCGGCTGATCAGCGAGCAGCTGCCCGCCGGCGCGCGGGTGCTGGTCATCGGCGGCGAGGGGCTGCGGGTGGCCCTGCGCGAGCGGGGTCTCGAACCGGTCGAGTCGGCGGACGACGATCCGGCGGCCGTGGTGCAGGGGTTCGGCGGCCTCGACCTGCCCTGGGGGCGGTTCGCGGAGGCCTGCTACGCCATCGCGCGCGGGGTGCCGTGGTTCGCGTCCAACACCGACCTGACGATCCCGAGCGCGCGCGGGATCGCGCCGGGCAACGGGGCGGCGGTGCAGGTCGTCCGGATCGCGACCGGCGCCGAGCCGCAGGTGGCGGGCAAGCCCCTGCCGCCGATGCACCGCGAGACGATCCTGCGGACCGGCGCCGAGCGGCCGTTGGTGGTCGGGGACCGGCTGGACACGGACATCGAGGGGGCGTTCAACGGCGAGGTCGACTCGCTGCTGGTGCTGACCGGTGTGACCGACGGCGCGCAGTTGCTGGCCGCGCCTCCGCAGCACCGGCCCACGTATGTCGACGCCGACCTGCGGGGCATGCTCACCGGGCAGCCGGAGGTCGTCGAGGCGGGCGCGGGCTTCCGCTGCGGTGGCTGGACGGCCACGGCGGGCCCGGACCGGCTCGAACTCGACGGTGAGGGCGAGGCCCTGGACGGGCTGCGGGCGTTGTGCGCGGCGGCCTGGACGGCTGCCGGAGAGGGCTCCTGCGAGCTGGACGGGGGGAAGGCACTGGCCCGGCTGGGCTTGTGAGGGGGAGACCGTCGTGCGCCAAACGTGCCGCTGTGCGGTGTTCGGGGACGCGATCGAGCCGAAAAGGGAGGATAGGCTAACCTAACCGGGTGTTGGTCGACAGTCCTCCTGAACCGAGCGCGGAGACCGTCCCCGCGTCCCCGAACCGCAGGGCGGTACGAGCCGTAGGGCTCCTCGTGGCCCTGGCGATCCTGGCCCTGGTCGCCCTGGCGAGTATCGCCATCGGCGCGAAAGAGCTCTCGCTGGAGCAGGTCTGGCACGGCCTGTTCGAGGACACGGGGACGTACGGTGACGCCGTGGTCGGGGAGCGGATCTCGCGCACGCTGCTCGGACTGCTCGCGGGAGCCGCGCTCGGGCTGGCCGGCGCCGTCCTCCAGGCACTCACCCGGAACCCGCTGGCCGACCCCGGCCTGCTCGGCATCAACGCGGGCGCGTCCGCGGCCGTCGTCACCGCCATCACCTATTTCGGCGTCACCTCGCTGAGCGGGTACGTGTGGTTCGCGTTCGCCGGCGCGGCCGTGGTCGGGGCGCTGGTCTGGTTCCTCGGCGGCAGTCGGGGGGCGACGCCGGTGCGGCTGGCGCTCGCGGGTACGGCGATCAGTGCCGCCCTCTACGGCTACCTCCAGGCCGTGATGATCATGGATGACGCTGCGCTCTCCCGGATGCGCTTCTGGACGGTCGGTTCGCTGGCCTCGGCGACCGACGAGACCATCACCCAGGTGCTGCCCTTCCTGGCCGTCGGCACGGTCGTCGCGCTGCTGCTCGCCCGACCGCTGAACGCGATGGCCATGGGCGACGACACCGCCCGCGCGCTCGGCGCCAACCTCAACCGCACCCGCGCCCTCTCCATGGCCGCCGCCACCGTGCTGTGCGGTGCCGCGACGGCCGCCTGCGGGCCGATCGTCTTCGTCGGGCTGATGGTCCCGCACGTCGTGCGGTCCTTCACCGGCCCCGACCTGCGCTGGATCCTGCCGTACGCGACCGTCCTGTCGCCCGTGCTGCTGCTCGGCGCCGATGTGCTCGGACGCATGGTGGCGCGGCCCGCGGAACTCCAGGTCGGCATCGTCACCGCGATCCTGGGCGGCCCGGTCTTCATCTTTCTCGTACGACGGCGGAGGACGGCGCAGCTGTGAAGACGCAGGCCACGAGGGAGACCCACGTCATGAGCAAGCCCGCCGGGCGCGACCGCGCGCTCCGCACGCCCGGCGGCCTGTCCGTCCGGCTGGACGTGCGGGCGTTCACGGTCGTCGTCACGCTGCTGATGGCGGCTCTGACCGCGAGCGTCGTGCTGATCGGGACCGGCGACTTCCCGATCCCCGCCGGCGACGTCCTGAAGACGCTGCTGGGCAACGGGGACGCGGGTCAGGAGTTCATCGTCAACGAGCTGCGGCTGCCCAGAGTCCTGGTCGGACTCCTCGTCGGGGCCTCGCTCGGGCTCGGTGGGGCGCTGTTCCAGTCCATCTCCCGCAATCCGCTGGGCAGTCCGGACGTGCTCGGCCTCTCCCAGGGCGCCACCGCCGGGGCCCTGGTCGTGATCGTGCTGTTCTCCGGCAGCGCGAACCAGGTGGCCCTGGGGGCGCTCGTCGGCGGTCTGGTCACCGGCGTCGCGATCTACGTACTGGCCTGGAAGCGGGGTGTGCACGGCTACCGGCTGGTGCTGGTCGGCATCGGTGTCTCCGCGATCGTCACGGCGGTCAACGGCTACCTGATCACCAAGGCCGACCTCGTCGACGCGGGCCGCGCGGTCGTCTGGATGACCGGTTCCCTCGACGGCCGTGACTGGGCCCAGGTCCAGCCGCTGCTGATCATGTGCGCGATCCTCGTTCCGCTGGTGCTCGGCAACGCGCGCGGGCTGCGGATGCTGGAGATGGGCGACGACGTGTCGTACGCCCTCGGGGTGAGCGTCGAGCGCGTACGGCTGCTGCTGATGGTGTCGGCCGTGCTGCTCACCGCCGGGGCCACCGCCGCCGCCGGGCCGGTCAGTTTCGTCGCCCTCACCGCGCCCCAGCTCGCCAAGCGGCTGACCCGTTCCCCGGGCCCGAACCTGGTGCCCGCGATGTGCATGGGCGCGACCCTGCTGGTCGTCGCCGACCTGGCCTCGCAGCGGGCCTTCGGGGCCGACCGGCTGCCGGTCGGTGTGGTCACCGGCGTACTCGGTGGCGTCTATCTGCTCTGGCTGCTCGTCACCGAGCGGAAGGCCGGGCGGATATGAACGTGAACGACAGCGCGTCGGCGACGCACGAGAACGACTGTGCGTCGGCGACGCACGAGAACGACTGTGCGTCGGCGACGCACGAGAACGACAGCGCGTCGGCGTACACGAACGACAAGAGGAGCACCGTGAACCGCCTGTCCGCCGAGAACGTCACCCTGGCCTATGACCAGCGGGTCATCGCCGAGCAGCTGTCGGTGGAGATTCCCGACAACTCGTTCACCGTGATCGTCGGCCCCAACGCCTGCGGCAAGTCCACGCTGCTGCGGGCCCTCTCCCGGATGCTGAAGCCGTCCCTGGGGCGGGTGCTGCTCGACGGGCAGGTCATTCAGTCGATGCCCGCGAAGAAGGTCGCCCGGACGCTCGGGCTACTGCCGCAGTCGTCGATCGCGCCCGACGGGATCACCGTCGGCGACCTCGTCGGTCGCGGTCGGTACCCGCACCAGGGGCTGCTGCGGCAGTGGTCGGCCGAGGACGAGCGGATCGTGCGGGAGTCCATGGAGTCGACCGGGGTCGCCGAGCTGGCCGACCGTTACGTCGACGAGCTGTCCGGCGGCCAGCGCCAGCGGGTCTGGATCGCCATGGCGCTCGCCCAGCAGACCCCGCTGCTGCTGCTCGACGAGCCGACCACCTTCCTCGACATCCAGCACCAGATCGACGTGCTCGACCTGTGCGCCGAACTCCACGAGGAGCAGGGCCGCACGCTGGTCGCCGTGCTGCACGACCTCAACCACGCCGCCCGCTACGCCACCCACCTCATCGCCCTGCGCGGCGGCTCGGTGATCGCCGAGGGTGCCCCCTCCGAGATCGTCACCGCCGAGCTGGTCGGGGAGGTGTTCGGGCTGCGCTGCCAGGTCATCGACGACCCGGAGACGGGCACGCCGCTGGTGGTGCCGGCGGCGCGCCAGGCACGGGCCGGGGTGGCCAGGACCGAGAAGGCGGGATCCGAGGAGCCCGGATCCGAGAAGGCGGGACCCGAGAGGGCGGCATCCGAGAAGGTGGGGGCCGCTACAGAAGCTTCCTGAGCTGGAGCAGGTCCCGGAAGCCCGCCTCCAGCTTCACCCGGCCCGACCCCCAGGCCTTGGCGAAGTTCAGTTCGCCGTCGACCAGGGCCACCAGGTCGTCGCCCGTCATCGCGAGCCGGATCTGCGCCTTCTCGGCGGGCGGCCCCTGAAGGGTCTCGTGCACCTCGATCCGGCCGTCCCGCATCCGGCCCACGAAGGTGACGTCGAGATCCTTGATGTGGCAGCTCACCGAACGGTCGAGGGCCGTCGCCTCGTGTATCTGTCCGTCGGCGCCTGCCATGGTGTCCGAGAGCTTTTCGAGCGCGGCGCGGCACTCATCGATCGTTGCCATCGCGATCGACGGTACCCCAGAGCTTCGCGGTAGCGTCTGGGCATGAGCGACTCTTTGCCCGAGGCCGTGGCGGAGGCGGACGCGGTGGCTCCGGAGGTGGCGGCCGAGGTCGAAGCCGAGGACGACCCCGCCGCCCCGGCCCCGCTGGACGTGCCCCGCACCGCCACCGGCCATCCCGAGGTCGACGCCGGCCTCGACCGGCTGGCCGACGCCGACCACCTCGCCACCGACGGCCATGTGGAGGTGTACGAGGATGTACACCGGGGGCTGCGCGACGCGCTCACCGCGCTCGACGCCCGCCCGGGACCTCCGGCGCCCCCGCGACCGTACGAAAGCAGGAGCTGAACCCACCGTGGCAGGAGTCGCACGCCGCCGTCTGGACGCCGAACTGGTCCGGCGGAAGCTCGCGCGGTCGCGTGAGCACGCGAGCCAGCTGATCGCCGCCGGCCGGGTCACCGTCGGCAAGACCGTCGCGACGAAGTCCGCCACCCAGGTGGAGACCGCCGCCGCGATCGTGGTCGTGAGCGACGACAGCGACCCCGAGTACGTGTCCCGGGGCGGCCACAAGCTCGCGGGCGCCCTGGAGGTCTTCGTCCCCGGAGGGCTGGTCGTCAAGGGCCGCCGGGCACTGGACGCCGGTGCCTCCACCGGCGGTTTCACCGACGTACTGCTACGGGCCGGGGCCGCGCACGTGGTCGCCGTGGACGTCGGATACGGACAACTCGCGTGGACCTTGCAGAGCGATGAACGCGTCACCGTCAAGGACCGTACGAACGTACGCGAGTTGACGCTCGAAGCGATCGATGGGGAGCCTGTGGATCTTGTCGTGGGGGATCTGTCCTTCATCCCGCTCGGCCTGGTACTGCCCGCCCTGGTGCGGTGCGTGAAGCCGGACGCCGATCTGGTGATGATGGTCAAGCCGCAGTTCGAGGTGGGTAAGGAGCGGCTGGGCAGTGGGGGAGTCGTGAGGAGTCCGGAGCTGCGCGCCGAGGCGGTGCGCGGGGTGGCCCGGCGGGCGGGGGAGCTGGGGCTCGGGGTGAAGGGTGTGACGGCCAGTCCGCTGCCCGGTCCCTCGGGCAATGTGGAGTACTTTCTGTGGCTGCGTGCCGGTGCACCCGCGCTGGACCCGGCCGACGTCGACCGAGCAGTGGCGGAGGGGCCGCGGTGACCCAGGACCGATCTCGAACTGTCTTCCTGCTCACCCACACCGGGCGGCCGGCGGCGATCCGCAGCGCCGAACTCGTCGTCAAGGGGCTGCTGCACCACGGCATCGTCGTGCGCGTCCTGGAGTACGAGGCCGAGGACATCCCGCTGCCGGAGGAGGTGGAGCTCGTCAAGGAGGCCACCCCGCAGTGCCTCGACGGGTGCGAGCTGCTGATCGTCCTCGGCGGTGACGGCACGTTGCTGCGCGGCGCCGAGTTCGCCCGTGCGTCCGGGGTGCCGATGCTCGGCGTCAACCTCGGCAGCGTCGGCTTCCTCGCGGAGGCCGAGCGGGACGACCTCGACAAGGTCGTCGACCGGGTGGTGACCAGGTCCTACGAGGTCGAGGAGCGGATGACCGTCGACGTCGTCGTTCACCAGAACGGGGACATCGTCCACACGGACTGGGCGCTGAACGAGGCGGCCGTGCAGAAGGCCGGCGCCGAGAAGCTGCTCGAAGTCGTCCTGGAGATCGACGGGCGGCCGGTGACCGGGTTCGGGTGCGACGGCATTGTGCTGTCGACGCCGACCGGGTCGACGGCGTACGCGTTCTCGGCGGGCGGGCCCGTGGTGTGGCCGGAGGTCGAGGCGCTGCTGATGGTGCCGATCTCCGCGCACGCGCTGTTCGCCAAGCCGTTGGTGACGTCGCCGAATTCCGTGCTGGCGGTGGAGGTGCTGCCGCACGTTCCGCCGGGAGTGCTGTGGTGCGACGGGCGGCGGACCGTCGAGCTGCCGCCGGGGGCGCGGGTCGAGGTCCGGCGGGGGGCTGTGCCGGTGCGACTGGCTCGGCTGCACCACGCTTCGTTCACCGACCGGCTGGTGGCGAAGTTCGCGCTGCCGGTTTCCGGGTGGCGGGGGGCTCGGCATTAGCG
>NZ_JARGEE010000326.1:0-10531 GCF_033794485.1 Streptomyces sp. MB09-02B | reverse complement strand
ACGAGACCCTCCCCGACTCGACGGCCCCCCACCCCACGGAGTCGTCCGCCCAGGCCCTGCTCCGCCTGTCGAGGGAGTACGAGGGCGAGCTGACGGTCTGCGCCACCGGCCCCCTCACCAACGTGGCCATCGCCCTGCTGGAGGACCCGCACTTCGCCCACCGTGTCCGCAGGTTCGTGTTCATGGGCGGCGCCGCGCAGGTCCCGGGCAATTTCACCCCGGTCGCCGAGTTCAACATCTGGGCCGACCCGGACGCCGCCGAGATCGTGCTCTCCTCCGGCATCCCGTTCACCATGGTCGACCTGGACGCCTCGCACCGCTGGCTGTTCCGCCCGGAGGACCTCGCCGCGCTGGAGGCCGCGGGTCCCGGCACGGCCCTCGCCGCCCGGCTGATGCGGACCTACATGGACGCCTACACCCGCCACGGCGGGGACGGCACCTGTCCGCTGCACGATCCGCTGGCCGTGGGCGTGTGCGGCGACGAGGCGTTCGTCGAGGTGGCCGAGGGCGCCGTCGTCGTGGAGTGCGCGAGCGAACTCACGCGCGGCCAGACCGTGTTCGTGCCGGCCGGCGCCCGGCGCGTCTACTACTCCGAGTCCCCCGCCCTGACCGCCCGGCTGCGCGCCACCGGCCGCGTCGCCCTCGGGCCGGGCACCCGCGACTTCAGCGAGGACTTCGTGACGACGCTGCCCATGTGGTCGGCGACGACCTGACAAAATCCGATAGTCCGACGGACGGCGGCCCCTGTGGAAAACCGCCGACCCGCGAAGCCGCCCCTCGTGCACACTGCGACGCATGGACATCACGATCAGGCCGGCGGCTCCCGACGAGTACGCCGCGCTCGGCGAGATCACCGCCCAGGCCTACCTCGGCGACGGACTGCTGGACTTCGGAGAGAGCGACCGGTACCTCGACGAGCTGCGGGACGTGGCGAAGCGGGCGGCCGAGGCCGAGGTGCTCGTGGCGGTCGCGGACGGGCAGGTGCTGGGCGGGGTGACCTTCGTCCCCGCCGGCGGGCCCATGGCCGACATCGCCCGTGCGGGAGAGGCCGAGATACGGATGCTCGCGGTCTCCCCGGAAGCCCGAGGGCGCGGTGTCGGCGAGGCACTCGTGCGGTCCTGCCTGGAGCGTGCCCGCACCGTCGAGGGCTGTGGGCGCGTCGTTCTGTCGACCCAGCGGAGCATGCACGCGGCCCATCGCATCTACGGACGCCTGAGCTTCACTCGCACGCCTGAGCGCGACTGGAACCCCCTCCCCGACCTGCTCGACATCACCCTGATCACCTACGAGTTGACGCTCTGACACCCTGCGAAACCGAACGCGACACAACATGTGGGGGTGACACCGCGCCCCGGCACTAGATGTATGCTCATGCTCGCTGTAGCCGCAGGGGAATCCGGTGTGAATCCGGAACTGTCCCGCAACGGTGTACTCGCGTGCATTCATCGCCATGTGTGCACGCCTGTTCAGTCCGAACGCCTGCCGACAGTGCGCCCGGCCGTCCGGTCCGGGTGCCGTGACGTCCGGGCCTCGTGGAATGGGCCGGTGGACGCGACCGCTCCCGTGCGCTCGTGTGCTGCCGCCTGCCCTCCGCAGGGCCCCCAGCCGAGCGAGGGAGAGCCCCACGTGACCATCGCGCCAGCCGATCCGGTGTCAGCCGATCCGGTCTCAGCCGACCTGGCCGCAGCCGAGCCCGTGTCCGTGTCCGTTGCCCCGGTGCCGGCCGACCCGGCGACGGAGACCGACGGTCCCGGTACCGCGTTGCTGCGGATCCTGACCGAGCTGACCGCCGACCTCCCCGACGCCGATCCCGGCCGGGTCGCCGCCGCCGCGCTGCGCGGCCGGTCGGTGCGCGCGTCCTCCGCCGAGATGGTCGCGGAGCTACGCGAGCTGGCCACGGAGGCGGCCGCGGGCCTCATCGCCGAGGACCCCGCCTATTCGCAACTGGCCGCCCGGCTGCTGGCCGTCGGCATCCGTGCCGAGGCGGCCTCGCAGGGGGTCACGACGTTCACCGAGTCCATCGCCGTGGGCCACCGGGAGGGCCTCGTCGCCGACCGTACGGCCGCGTTCGTCCGCGCCCACGCCGAGCGTCTCGACGCCCTGATCGACCCGGCCGGGGACGACCGCTTCGGCTACTTCGGCCTACGCACCCTGCACAGCCGCTACCTGCTCCGGCACCCCCTCACCCGCAAGGTCGTCGAGAGGCCCCAGCACTTCATGCTGCGGGTCGCCGCCGGCCTCGCCGAGGACACGGGAGCCGACGCGGAAGCGGGCCTCCGTGCCCTCGACGAAGTGGCCGCGCTCTACGGGCTGATGAGCCGCCTGGACTACCTCCCCTCCTCCCCCACGCTCTTCAACTCCGGTACGCGACACCCCCAGATGTCGTCCTGCTACCTCCTCGACTCCCCGCTGGACGAGCTCGACTCCCTCTACGACCGCTACCACCAGGTGGCCCGCCTCTCGAAGCACGCCGGTGGCATCGGTCTGTCGTACTCCCGCATCCGTTCGCGGGGTTCGCTGATCCGGGGCACCAACGGCCACTCCAACGGCATCGTGCCGTTCCTGAAGACGCTGGACGCCTCGGTCGCCGCCGTGAACCAGGGCGGCCGGCGCAAGGGCGCGGCCGCGGTCTACCTGGAGACCTGGCACTCCGACATCGAGGAGTTCCTGGAGCTGCGCGACAACACCGGCGAGGACGCCCGGCGTACGCACAACCTGAACCTGGCGCACTGGATCCCGGACGAGTTCATGCGCCGGGTGAACGCCGACGAGCAGTGGTCGCTGTTCTCCCCCTCCGACGTGCCCGAGCTGGTCGACCTGTGGGGCGCGGAGTTCGAGGCCGCGTACCGCAAGGCGGAGGCGGACGGCCTGGCGAAGAAGACCATCGCCGCCCGTGATCTGTACGGCCGGATGATGCGCACCCTCGCGCAGACCGGCAACGGCTGGATGACCTTCAAGGACGCGGCCAACCGCACGGCGAACCAGACGGCCGAGCCGGGCCATGTCGTCCACTCCTCCAACCTCTGCACGGAGATCCTGGAGGTCACGAACGACGGGGAGACGGCGGTCTGCAACCTGGGCTCGGTGAACCTGGGCGCCTTCGTCGACCGGGCGACGGGCGACATGGACTGGGCGCGGCTGGACGCGACGGTCCGCACCGCCGTCACCTTCCTCGACCGCGTGGTCGACATCAACTTCTACCCGACCGAGCAGGCGGGCCGCTCCAACGCCAGGTGGCGTCCGGTCGGACTCGGCGCGATGGGCCTCCAGGACGTCTTCTTCCAGCTGCGGCTGCCCTTCGACTCCCCCGAGGCGAAGGCGCTCTCCACCCGGATCGCCGAGCGGATCATGCTCGCCGCGTACGAGGCCTCCGCCGACCTCGCCGAGCGGGTCGGCCCGCTGCCGGCCTGGGAGAAGACCCGTACGGCACGCGGTGTTCTGCACCCCGACCACTACGGTGTCGAGCCCACCTGGCCGGAGCGCTGGGCGGCCCTGCGTGAGCGCGTCGCGACGACGGGCCTGCGCAACTCCCTGCTCCTCGCCATCGCGCCGACGGCCACCATCGCCTCGATCGCCGGTGTGTACGAGTGCATCGAGCCGCAGGTGTCCAACCTGTTCAAGCGCGAGACGCTGTCCGGTGAGTTCCTCCAGGTCAACTCGTATCTGGTCAAGGACCTGAAGGAGCTGGGCGTCTGGGACGCGCGCACCCGAGAGGCGCTGCGCGAGTCGAACGGCTCGGTGCAGGACTTCGCGTGGATCCCAGACGACGTACGGGCGCTGTACCGCACGGCCTGGGAGATCCCGCAGCGCGGTCTGATCGACATGGCCGCCGCCCGCACGCCGTATCTGGACCAGTCGCAGTCGCTCAACCTGTTCCTGGAGACGCCGACCATCGGCAAGCTCTCCTCGATGTACGCGTACGCCTGGAAGTCGGGCCTGAAGACCACGTACTACCTGCGCTCCCGCCCGGCGACCCGCATCGCCCGCGCCGCGCAGGCCCAGGCCCGGCAGCCCGAGACGACCATCCCCGTCCAGCAGGCCACGTCCGAAGAGGCCGTCGCCTGCTCCCTTGAGAACCCCGAGTCCTGCGAGGCCTGTCAGTGATGTCCAGCAACCAGAATCTCCTCGACCCCGGCTTCGAGCTGACTCTCCGCCCGATGCGCTACCCGGACTTCTACGAGCGCTACCGGGACGCGATCAAGAACACCTGGACCGTCGAGGAGGTCGACCTCCACTCGGACGTCGCCGACCTCGCGAAGCTCTCCCCGGCCGAGCAGCACCTGATCGGCCGTCTGGTCGCCTTCTTCGCGACGGGCGACTCGATCGTGGCGAACAACCTCGTGCTGACCCTCTACAAGCACATCAACTCCCCCGAGGCGCGGCTCTATCTGAGCCGCCAGCTCTTCGAGGAGGCCGTGCACGTCCAGTTCTATCTGACGCTGCTGGACACCTACCTCCCCGACCCGGAGGACCGGACGGCGGCCTTCGCGGCGGTGGAGAACATCCCCTCCATCCGGGAGAAGGCGGAGTTCTGCTTCCGGTGGATGGACTCGGTCGAGAAGCTGGACCGTCTCGAGTCCCAGGCGGACCGCCGCCGGTTCCTGCTCAACCTGATCTGCTTCGCGGCGTGCATCGAGGGCCTCTTCTTCTACGGCGCCTTCGCGTACGTCTACTGGTTCCGCAGCCGGGGTCTGCTGCACGGCCTGGCGACCGGCACCAACTGGGTGTTTCGCGACGAGACGATGCACATGTCGTTCGCCTTCGAGGTCGTGGACACCGTCCGCAAGGAGGAGCCGGAGCTCTTCGACGACCAGCTCCAGCAGCAGGTCACGGACATGCTGAGGGAGGCCGTCGAGGCCGAGCTGCAGTTCGGGCGCGACCTGTGCGGTGACGGTCTGCCGGGCATGAACACCGAGTCGATGCGCCAGTACCTGGAGTGTGTGGCCGACCAGCGCCTCACGCGCCTCGGCTTCGCCCCGGTGTACGGCTCGGAGAACCCCTTCTCCTTCATGGAGCTGCAGGGCGTCCAGGAGCTGACGAACTTCTTCGAGCGGCGTCCGTCCGCGTACCAGGTCGCGGTGGAGGGCACCGTCGACCTGGACGAGGACTTCTAGGGGTTCCTCAGAACTTTCGGGCCACCGAGGTCACTTGAGGGTGATCGCGTCCCCGGCCGACGTGACCCTCGCGGTCGTCGTCGTGCCGGGGAAGTACCAGCGCCAGCTGCCCGCCGCGGTGACGGTCACCTGGGCGGCGACCTTCCCGCCGCTGCCCGTCTTCACCGTCCTGACGGTGGCGTAGCGGGCGGCGCCCTTCTTCTTGAACTGCAGCTGGACCGACTGCCCGGTGAACCCGCCGTACTTGAGGGTCTCCCAGTTGGCCCGGGTCAGCTTGCCGCCGACGGTGATCTTCACGCCCTTGGCGACCTTCTCGGGCTTGATCACGGCGGTGAGGGCCGAGGCGCGCTTGACCTTGTACTGGGCGATGTTGTCGGAGATCCAGTAATCGCCGTCGTTCGCCTTGACGGTGGCGTTGACCTGCCAGATTCCGGCGACGCGGTTGGAGTCGATGTCGTCACTGTCGGCGATCCAGCCGGGGTCGACCGTCATCGTTCCCGTGCACACCGATGTCGTCGAACTCTTCTTCTTGCAGGACGAGTCACCGTCCCAGGTCGTGAAGCCGTAGCCGTTGGTCCGGTTGAAGGTGCTGAGATCGGTGATCTTCTTGGCACCGGAGTTGTCCTTGATGGTGACGGCGACCGGGTACCGGATGGTCTTCGCCGTTCCGATGATGACGTTCTTGCCGCCGTTGACGACCGTCTTGGTGACGCGGACGTCCCCCTTGCCCTCGGCCTGGGCGCCGGTCGCCGCCAGCAGCACCAAGGCCGCCGCCCCGCCCGCCACGGCCAGGGTCCGGCCGCGTGCGGGGCGCGTTCTGTGTCTCATGATCCTCCCCTTGGGTCGAGGAGAGGTTACACAGAGGGCCGATCACTGTCGTACAGGTATGCGATCAGGCGGGGCGGGCGATGCGGTGCGACGACGATGTCCGCCGCCCCTCCGCTGCCCGCTCGATCTGCCGGTCGACGCGCCAGTCGTGCACGACGCCGATGATCGCGGGCAGCACCACCAGGGCGAGCAGTCCGAGGACGGCCAGTGTTCCGATGAGTCCTTGCAGCTGTGTCGTATCCATGGACACCACTGTCGCGCCGAACACTCCTGACAAACAGTGGCAGGACTGCCGTACCCCCTCGAATTCCTGCCACTTCCGAGGCACACTGGCAGCATGCTGAAGAACGTGGCCGCCATCCTCATGGAGGGCGTGCATCCCTTCGAACTGGGCGTCGTCTGCGAGGTCTTCGGCCTCGACCGCAGCGACGAGGGCCTGCCGGTGTACGACTTCGCGGTCGCGTCGGCGGAGGGTCCGACGCTGCGGACGCACGCGGGCTTCACCGTCTCCACGGAGTACGGCCTGGACCGGCTCGAAGAGGCCGACCTGGTCGTCGTACCGGCGGGCGACAGCTATGTGCACCGGATCTACCCGGCCGAGCTGCTGGACGCGCTGCGCCGGGCCGCGGACCGGGGCGCCCGCGTGCTGAGCGTGTGCTCGGGCGTCTTCGTGCTCGGCGCGGCCGGACTGCTGGACGGCCGGCCGTGCGCGGTCCACTGGCGGCACGCCGAGGAACTGGCCCGGCAGTATCCGCGCGCGGTGGTCGAGCCGGACGTGCTGTACGTGGACGCGGACCCGGTGATCACCTCGGCGGGCACGGCGGCCGGTATCGACGCCTGTCTGCACATCGTCCGCAAGGAGCAGGGACCGGAGGTGGCGAACAGGATCGCCCGGCGGATGGTGGTGCCCCCGCACCGCGACGGCGGCCAGGCCCAGTACATCGACCGGCCGCTGCCGCGCTCGCAGTGCGACACGGTGGGCGAGGTGCTCGTGTGGATGGAGCAGCACCTCGACGAGGAGGTCACCGTCGAGCAGCTCGCCACCCGCGCGCACATGTCCCCGCGCACCTTCGCGCGCCGCTTCCAGCAGGAGACCGGGACCACCCCGTACCGCTGGATCCTGCGCCAACGGGTGCTGCTGGCCCAGCGGTTGCTGGAGGCGACGGACGAGACGGTGGACGCCATCGCCTGGCGCACCGGCTTCGGCACCGCCGCCGCCCTGCGTCATCAGTTCGTCCGGTCGCTGGGCACGACCCCGCAGGCCTACCGCCGGACGTTCCGGGGCCCGGAGGCCGCCTGAGGGCGGGGCCGGTCCGGCTCAGTCGTTGGCGACCACCGGGTAGCGGGGCTCGTTCTCGGCCATCTGCCGCAGGGCGTCCTTGCGGTCGCGCTTGGAGAGCCGGTCGATGTAGAGGTAGCCGTACAGGTGGTCCGTCTCGTGCTGCAGGCAGCGCGCGAAGTACCCGGTGCCGCGCACCTTGATCGGGTTGCCCTTCTCGTCCTGCCCGGTGACCTCGGCGTAGTCGGGGCGGGCGAGCGGCATGTACGCCGTCGGCACGGACAGGCAGCCCTCGTTGCTGTCGTCCAACCGGCGCTTCTCGGCGGGCAGTTCGACCAGCTTCGGGTTGCAGACAACGCCGGTGTGGCGTTTGCCCTCGTCATCGGGGCAGTCGTACACGAACACCTTCAGGTCGACTCCGACCTGGTTCGCGGCCAGGCCCACGCCCTCGGCCGTGCGCTGGCTGGCGAACATGTCGTCCACCAGCTTGGCCAGCTCGTCGCCGAACTCCGTGACGTCCTTGCACTCCTTGTGCAGCACCGGGTTCCCGACCACGGTGATCGGCAACGACGTGCCGCGCTCGCGGTAGGCCTGCTCGCGCTCCTCGCAGTCCTCCGTGTCGATGACGAATCCCTCGTCATCGACGGGGAGCACGCCCACGTGCTGCTGATCGGTGTCCTGCTGGGCCATGACAGACGTACGCCTTCCTCAAAACAACAAGCGATGAAGTTGCTGATACAGGGTACGGGGGCCGCGCCCCGTAAGGGGCGCGGGGAACTGCGCGAGCGACCACGACCTGCCTGCAGCCGGAGACCGACCGCACGTCCCGCTAACAGACCTCTTCCAGATCCCGCCAGTCACGGGAATCCGGACTGTCCGCGACCCACCCGTCCAGCAGCCCCCGCACCAGCGAGGCCGGCGCGGCGATGCCGCACTCCCGCTCCGGCGCCCACAACTGCCCGTCCGTCACATGCCCCAGCGGCCCGGGGTGCCCCGGCTCGCTGTGATCGTGCGGATCGAGATGCTCCCCGTCGCCCTCGTCGGACGGCATCCGCGACTCCGAGCACAGTCGGCACAGCAACCGCACCGACGACGACCAGTCCTCGGCCGCGAACCCCGCGTCCGCCGCGAGCCGCTCCAGCGCGTCCCGGTCGGCCTCGGTCGCGGCCTCCAGCAGCACCACCCAGGTCGGCACGGGAGACGGCGCCCACAGTTCGATCTCGTCGAACACCGGATACGCGTGCCCCGCGGCCGTGGTCCGCTCCCCGTGCGGCACCCCGTCGTGCAGGACGACCTCGCCCCAGCGCCGCCCGGACGACGGCAACGGGATGGAGAGCACCTCGATCCGGGCGGGGTCGAGCCGCCGGCCCCACACGACCTCGGCCTCGCCCTCGGGCGAGAGCCGTACGGCCGCGCTGCCGAGGTCCATGCCCACCGGCTCCCCTGTGTCACCGGGTCCGCTGCCGGGCTTCGGCCGGACCGCGCCCCCGGGCACCCGCAGCCCGTACGCCTGCCACGCCCGGCGGGCCAGCGGCCAGTCCTGGAGGGCGGTCGCGGCGATACCCACGTTCCACCAGTCGGGCGCGCCGGTCTCCCGGTCGAGCAGGGCGACGGCCCGGAGGCCGGCCGCTCTCGCCTGTTCCCAGTCGTGCCGGAACTTGTGCAGCAGGGCAAGGTTGAACCAGGACTCGGACAGCCACGGCTCCAGGTCCGCGGCACGTGTCAACAGCGCCCCCGCGTCCTCGTACCGACCGTCGCCGATCAGCGTGAACGCACGATCGGTGGCCTGCCGCCAGGAGGCGGAGGGCCGATGTCGTCCCTTGCCGAAGATCCTCACGATTCCCGCCTGCCAGTTACGGTTCCCGCCTGCCAGTTCCGTCGGAGTGGGCTGGCCGTCGCCCCCGGTACACCCTCTCCCTCGCATCCAACCACGACCAGATGGAGGGGCGCTCATTACCCATGGGTTACCCCGTCGCGGGCAAGGTCAGACAGTCTCTCGCCAGTACCCTCGCGAGCGACTCCACCACCTTCGGGTGACAGTCCGAGCCGTGCCGGCCACGGTTCCTCCGGCGCCCCGACCAGCCTTTCGGACCCTGCTTCCCGGCGCTTCTCCTCGTATGCGTTCACGGCTCACCCGATTCGCGCGCCGACCGGTCGCTCACGGTTGATCCGTCACGCCACGGCACCCTCGTTAACTCCTTCGAGTGAAGGAGCGCTTCCTCGACGACCGTCCTCGCAGACGAACCGCACAGGAACCGCAGAGAAACCGCAGAGAAACCGCAGACGAACCGTCGAGCCTGTCGTCCCGGTGCGCCGCATCCGTTTTTCGTCTCAGTGCGCCACATCCGCGGCGAGCACCTTGTTGAGCTGCTCCACGGTCGCCGGGGACTCGCGTTGGAAGGCGGCCAGGTCGAGGCCGTCGTCACCCATGACGGTCAGCAGGGTACGCTCGCCCACGGCGACGACGATGACGTGCCCCGCTCCGCACCGGACGACCACCTCGCGGAGGGCCCCGACACCGGACTGGTCGGCCATACGACGGCTGACCCCGAGGGTGGCGGCGGCGAGGGCGGCCACGGACTCGGGGTGGACCTTGTCGACGTCGGCGACGACGAGGAGCCCGTCCACGGTGGACAGGACGCTCTCGGCGACCCCCATCACCCGGTCACGCAGCGAGGCCAGGATGCCGGTCAGCGATTCGGTCGATGCGTGTGCGGTCATGAGCACGTGCTCCTTGGTCCATACGTCTGCGGTGGGTGTGCGGTCCGACGGCAGGGGGTGATTGCGTGACTTTCCCGGCGCCCACTAGTCGGGCAGGGGCCGGTCGGACTCGGGGAGAGCCCGCAGTCCGCGGCGGACACGCCGCAGCATCTCGACGGAGGGTTGGTCGGCGAGCAGTTCCTCGGCCGACAGCAGTGACACGGGTGGGAACGGGGGCGGCACGGCCGGGTTGTCCGACGTGTCGTCCCCGGCGTCTGCGGGAAGACGCGCCGCGCCCCGCACGGGTAACGGCGGCGGCTTCGCGGCGGCATCACCGGGACCGGCGCCCGACGGCCGTTCTGCGGCCCGGGCGTCGTTCTCGGCGGGTGGTGTCGATCCGACCGCCGTCCCCCCGGACGGTGGCCTTTCGGCCGCACCGCCACCGGCCTCACCGGACGGTGGCCGTACGGCGGTGCTGCCACCGGCCTCACCGGACAGTGGCCGTACGGCGGTGCTGCCACCGGCCTCACCGGACAGTGGCCGTGCGGCCGTGCTGCCACCGGGCGTGGTGGACGGCGGTCGTTCCGCGTTCGTGGGGACGGGCGAAACG
>NZ_JARGEE010000325.1:0-10586 GCF_033794485.1 Streptomyces sp. MB09-02B | reverse complement strand
GTGGGGCTGGGTGAGGGTGCCGTCGTCCTGGATTTGCAGGGCGGCGAGCGTGCCGCTGTGCTGGTTGGCGACGAGCAGATGACCGTCCGCCAGGGCGAGGCCGCGGGGCCATGTGCCGCCGGCCGGGACCTCGCCGAGCGGTTCCAGCGTGGTGCCGGTGAGGCGGAACGCGGCGACAGTGTCCGCGCCCCGGTTGGTCACCCACACGAAGCGTCCGCAGGGGGAGGCGACGATTCCGGCGGGCTGGTTGACGACGCTCTCGGCCGTCGTGGCGGGTACGGAGGAGAGCGCCGTCAGGACGCCCGTGCTGGCGTCGTAGCGGTGGCAGGTGACGGTCGAGGACAGCTCGTCGGCGCTGAACACCAGGTCGCCGCCGGGGGCGAAGGCGAGGTGGCGGGGGCCGGATCCCGCACTCATCGGATTCACCGCGATCCGCTCAAGGGTTCCGGTGAGGGTGCTCAGCCGGTAGGTGAACACCGCGTCCGCCCCCAGGTCGGTGGCCAGCACGAAACGGCCCGCCGGGTCGACGAGTACCTGATGGGCGTGGCTGCCCTCCTGCCGTCCGGCGACCGGTCCCGACCCCTGGTGGACGACGAGATCGGTCGGCTCCAGCAGCCGTCCGTCCACGCCGAGCCGGTGCACCGCGACCGTGCCCGGCGCGGTGTCGCTGCCGTAGTTCGCGGTCAGCAGCCACTCGCCGCCCGGGTGGACGGTGAGGTGGCACGGGTTCGCCCCGCCGCTGCTCATCGGGTCGCCCAGCGGGGCCAGGGTGCCGTCGTCGGCGCGGGCGACGGCGCTGACGGTTCCCGTCTCGGTCTCGTTGGTGCTGTAGACGACGTCGAGCGAGGGGTGAGCGGCCAGGAAGGAGGCGCCGCTGACGTGCAGCGGCTTCACCTCGTCGTCGTACGTCGTACGGCCGGTGGTGGGATCGAGGAGCAGCGCGGCGATGCCGGGGCCTTCCCCGCCGGAGTCCGGTGTGTAGGAGCCGGTGAGGAGGGGGATCGCGCCGGTGGAGGGGCTTGTGGGCATGGGTGGTCCTGAGAGTCGCTGTGCCGGGGCGGAAGGGGGTGTCAGCGGACGTTGTCGTCGTGGTGGTCGAGCAGTCCCAGTTCGGAGCGCCGGGGCAGGCCCTCCCAGTCGCCGGCGGTGCTCACCGCGAAGGCGCCGAGCAGGGCCGCCGTCTGCAGCCGCCGCTCCGGGGGCTCTCCGGCGAGCAGTTCGGCCAGGTACCCGGCGGCGAACGCGTCTCCCGCGCCCACCGAGTCGTGGACCTGGACCGCGACGGCGGGCTGCCGGTGGGGCTTTCCGTCGATGAGGGCGTACGCCCCGTCGGCACCGACCTTGATCACGGCCCCGCCGGGTCCCAGGTCGCAGATGCCCTGGGCGAGTTCCTCCGGTCCGTCGGCGCCGGGCACCATGAGAGCTGCCTCGTGCGGTCCGGCGAAGACCAGGTCGCTCCTGCGCAGCAGAGGCAGCAGGATCGCCCGGGCCTCGGCCTCGCTCCACAGCAGGGAACGGAAGTTGACGTCCAGCGAGATGGTCACGCCGGCATCCGCGGCGATGTCGACGGCCCGGGTCACGGCCGCGGCGGGGCCCTTCCCGAGCGCCGGGGTGATGCCCGTGATGTGCAGGACCGCCGCCCCCGCGACCACGTGTTCGGGGATGTCGTCGGCGGTCAGCCGGGCTCCGGCCGTGTCGGCGCGGTAGTAGCGCGTACGGCTGTGCGTGGAGGTGCGGCGTTCCTTCAGCAGCAGGGAGGTGGGGGCGGGGTCGCGCACGGCGACCGTGGTGACTCCTTCGGCCCGGAGTTCCCGCAGGACGAGTTCGCCGAGTTCGTCGTCGCCCACCCGGCCGATCCAGGTCGCGGCTCCGCCGAGTCGGCTGACCCCGACGGCGACGTTGGACTCCGCGCCGGCGATGCCCAGGCGCAGTGTCGTGCCCAGCGCGAACGGGCCGGGTTCCCGGGCCGCCATGACGGCGAGCACGTCGCCGAGGGTGACGAGGTAGGGCACGCCGGGTGGGGGTGAGGAGGTGTTCACGCGCTCGCCTCCCCGGCCCGTGCGGTGACCCGTACCGCGTCCAGCAGGGTGCGCGCCCTCGTGGTGAGGGCGTCCAGCGCCTGCGGCGTCGGTTCCCGGTCCGCCCCGCGCAGCAGCGGGGAGCCGATGCCGATCGCGCGGGCGCCCGCGTCCAGGTAGTCCCGCGCCTCGTCGACGCCGACGCCGCCGACGGCGACGAGGGGGATGTCGGGCAGCGGGGCTCGCAGTTGGCGCAGGTGGGCGGGACCGCCCGTGCCCGCGGGGAACAGCTTGACGGCGGCGGCGCCCGCCCGCCACGCCTGGGACACCTCGGTCGGTGTCCAGGCGCCCGGGTAGCACGGCACGCCCCTGTCGGCGGCGTTCCGTACGACGGCGGTGTCCACCACGGGGGCGACCAGGAACTCCGCTCCCGCCGCCAGGGCGTCCCTGGCCTGGTCGCCGGTGATCACGGTGCCGGCGCCCACCGCGACGTCGGGGCCGAGTTCCGCCCGGACGGCGGCCAGCGCGTCGAGCGCTCCGGCGGTGGTGAGGGTGATCTCCAGGCAGGTGATGCCACCGGACGCGAGGGCCCGGGCCACGGCGGGCAAGGCGGAGGCGTCGGCCGACCTGAGGATGGCCATGACCCGTGTCCGGCCGAGCTGCGGGGTGAGGGCGGGACGCTCCGTCATGACCCCACCGCCGCAAGGGGTATGGCGGTCGACTGGGTGTCGGTCATGCGAAGTTCCTTTGCTGCGAGGTGCGTTGCTGGACGGGGGCTACTTGAGCCCGGAGGTGGCGGAGCCGGTGACGAAGCCCCGCTGCACGATGAGGAACAGCGCCAGCACCGGGACCACGTACATCACGGCGCCCGCGGCGACCAGGTTCGGCAGCGGTGAGCCGTGCTCGTTGACGTAGCCGTAGGCGAGCTTGACCGCGAGCGTGGTGTGGGCGTCGTCCAGCAGCAGGGCGGGCGCGATGTAGTCGCCCCAGGTCCAGCTGAAGGAGAGGATCAGGCTGGTGGCGATGACCGGCCAGGACTGCGGCAGGAAGATCCGCCAGAAGATGCGGATCTGCCCGCAGCCGTCCACGATCGCGGCCTCCTCCAGCTCCTTGGGCATGTTCGAGAAGAACTGCCGGAACAGGAAGATCAGGTACGGGGCGCCGCACAGGCCCCACAGCACCCACGGCACATAGGTGTTGGTGAGGTGGATCTTGGCGAACAGCAGATAGGTCGGGATGAGCGTGAGGACCTGCGGCAGCATCATCGTCGACAGCAGTACGGAGAAGATCAGCCGCTTCCCGGGCGCCTGGAGCCGGGCGAAGCCGTAGCCCGCCCACGCCGAGGCCAGGGTGACCAGGACGGCGTAGAGGGTGGCGATCGTCAGGGAGTTGCGGGCGTAGCCGAGGTAGTCGATCTGGGTCAGGGCGTCCCGGAAGTTGCCCAGGGTGGGGTGGTGCGGCCACCAGTGGATGGGCAGCGCGCGCAGCTCGGAGGGAGCCTTCAGAGCGGTCTCCACCAGCCAGGCGAACGGGCCGAGGAAGAGGACGACGGCGCCGACCAGCAATACGTAGACGGCACTTCTGCGGGGGAACACCATCACTTGCCTCCGATCGTGCGCGGGCGAGAAGGCTTGTCCGGCTCGGGGGCGACGGAGTAGAAGACCGCGCCCTTGCTGAGCCTGAAGACGAGGAAGGTGATCGCGACGATGATCAGGAACAGCACCCAGAGCATCGCCGAGGCGTATCCGTAGCGGCCGTTGGCGAAGTACTGGGCGAACACGTGGATCATGAACAGGTAGTTGCCCTCGGGGACCGCCGAGACGCCCCTGGGGGTGGGATCGAGGGAGATCAGCAGCGGCAGGAAGCTCTGTACGGCGGCGATGATGCCGGTGATGACCTGGAAGAACAGCACCGGGGAGAGCATCGGGACGGTGATCTTGATGAAGGACTGCCAGGCGTTCGCCCCGTCCATGCGGGCGGCCTCGTGGAGCTCCTTGGGGATGTCCTGGAGCCCCGCCAGCGAAATGATCATGGCGTTGCCGCAGCCCCACAGCATCAGGGTGATCAGGACCCAGCGGGCGTAGGGGTCCATCAGCCAGCTCACACCGTTGATGTTCAGGGCGTCGAGGACGCCGTTGGCGGCGCCCGAGTCCCGGTCGAAGATCAGCTTGAAGGTGAGGGCGGCGCCGACCGGCGGCACGACCGCGGGCAGGTACAGCAGGGTGCGGAACAGCCCGCGGGCCCGGACCGGCTGGTTGACCAGCACCGCGAGCAACAGCCCCGCCGCGATGCTCAGCGGCACGGTGATGGCGGTGAAGACGCCTGTGCGGGCCAGGGAGGACAGGACCTCCGGGTCGGACAGGACCTCCCGGTAGTTGTCCAGACCGACGAAGCGGGAGTTGTTCGACAACCCGTCGGAGTTGGTCAGGCTCAGCCACAGCGCGTAGCCGAGCGGGAAGGCCGTCAGGGTGAGGAAGCCCAGCACCCAGGGTCCCGCGAACACGTAGAAGGAGAAGGCCCGGCGGGTGGTCAGCGAGGTGCGCCGACGGCCGGCGCGCCCGGGGGTGCGGGGCCCGGGCCGGGCGGCCGTCTCCCCGGAGGGGGACGGCGCGCCCGGCGCGGTGATCTGTCCGGTACTCACCCCACGAGCTCCTTGCCCTGGGCGAGCTGCTCGTTCATCCGGGAGTTGAGCGTGTCGGCGACCTTGCCCGCCGACGTCCCGGACTTCACGGCTCCCGGCAGGACCTTGGTGAGCACGCCCTCCAGGGCGGCCTGCTGGGCGTACGGGGTGAAGCTGAGGACGGAGAAGTGCGGCAGCTCCTGCTCCTGCACCTGGAAGGCCTGCTTCTGGAAGGCGCTGGTCTGCGGCATGTTCGCGCGCAGCGACTTCAGGGAGGGGATGCCCCAGCCGCTGGCGGCCCGGTCCTGGGCGGGCTTGCCGCCGAAGTACCACTCGAAGAACTTCCAGGACGCGTCCTTGTTCTTGGCGTCCCTCGGGATCCAGAAGCCGGTGGCGCCGAAGCAGGAGCTGACGCGGTTGCCGCCGAACTGCGGCGCGGGCGCGAAGCGGGAGACCTCGGCGAGCTTGGCGTCGGCGCCGATCAGTCCGCCGAACCAGTAGCCGTTGCAGCTCATCGCCATCCGGTTGGCCTGGTAGGTGGGGCCGTCCCAGCCGTCCGGGTTGGGGTTGACGACGTTCGGGCCTATGTCGGCCTTGGCGTAGTCCAGGTACCAGCGCAGCGCCTTGAGCGCCTCGGGGGAGGAGAAGTCCACCGTGGCCAGGTCCTCCGCGAACAGGCTGCCGCCGGCGGAGGCGGTCATCCCCATGAGCTGCGGGAAGACGCCCATGCCGGTGGCGTTCAGGCCGTACACCTTCACCTTGCCCAGGCGGCGCTTGACCAGCTTCTTGCCCAGGTCCAGCCACTCGTCGTAGGAGATCGGCTCGGTCTCGCCGGGCGCGTCCAGCTTGGCGGCCTCGAACAGGTCGGCGCGGTACCAGAACATGGAGTCCTGGGAGTAGTCCTTCGCCATGCCGTAGCGCGGTCCGGCACCCTGCTTCTTGCCGTCGTAGCGCCACACGTCGTTGACCGGGTCGAGGTCCGAGTCCTTCAGCACCGAGCTCTTGGCGAAGTACGGGTCCAGGTCCGTCATCAGACCGCGGGCGGCGAAGTACGGGGTCTCGGTCGCGCCGAAGCCGCGGACCACGTCCGGCGGGTTCTTGGCGGCCAGCATGGCGTTGAGCTTGGTGGCGTCCCAGATGATGACGTTGAGGTTCATCCCCAGCGACTCTTCCGCGGCCTTGAGGGTCTTCTTGTCCCACTCGTTCTCCACCGTCATCACGGTGAGCGTCGTCTTGCCGCTCCCGGATCCACTCGTGCCGTTGTCGACGGAGCCGGCACAGGCGGACAGCCCGGTCGCGGCGACCGCGGTTCCGGCGGAGAGGGCGAGGAAGCGCCGTCTGTCGAGGGGTGTTGACATGGGCATGCGAATTGCCTTTCGTGGCGGGGCGTGCGGCGGCTGCGGGGCGTGGGGCGGAGTCCATGGCGGCATGAGGGCTGCCGCGAGAGGTGAACGGGCGAGCTCGGTGGCCGGCGGTGCACCGGCTTGCTCGGGGGTGGGCGAGACGTCCTGCGCCGGGTGCGCCTGCCTGCGTGGACAGTGCGCACACGGGTGCCAGGGAACCGTGAGTGCGACGGTGGTCGCGTACGCGGCGAGCCCGATGTGACTCCTCGACCACGGCTGACGGGCAGTCAGCTGTGGCCGACATCTAGTCATATCGATATGACCGGTTTCGTGGCTTCTGCTCAGATATATCGCTTATTTCCGTCTGAGGAAACCGGTTGACTGAAACTTTCGCGAACGTTAAGTTGCGTTTCCAGAAGGTGTCAAGAGGCCAGAACGCGTCACTCCGAATCCCGCACGGCGGACCAGGGCGACGCCCGCCGAGAGGGGGAGCACGTGCCGGAACAGCCCGTCCGGGCCAAGCTCGTGGATGTGGCACACGCGGCCGGGGTCTCCAAGGCCACCGTGTCCAAAGTGCTCAACGGCCGCCAGGACCTGTCCGTACGGCCGGAGACCCGCCGGCGTGTCCACGAGGCCGCAGAGGCGCTCGGCTACCGGCCTCACTCCGGGGCCCGGGCCCTGGCGGGAGCCAACACACACGCGCTGGCCCTGCTGATCCCGGCCCTCGCCAACCCCACGTACGTCACCATCGCCCGCGGCGCCTACCAGCGGGCCCGCGAGCTGGGCTACCTCTCCCTGCTGGCCGAGGACTTCGACGGGCAGGAGGCCGACGAGTCCTTCAACGACCTGGTCCAGGAAGGCAGGGTCGACGGACTGCTCATCGCCTCGGCCCGCCCGGGTCACCCCCTGCTGGACGCGCTGAGCCGCAGCGCGGTCCCCCATGTCTTCCTCAACCGCTCGGTCGAGGGATCCGGCCGCAACGTCACCATGGACGTCGCCCGCTCCAGCGTGACGGCACTCGACCACCTGCACGGCCTCGGCCACCGCGCGATCGGCCACATCGCGGGTCCCCCCGGGATCACCCCCAGCGAGGTCCGCAAGGAGGCGTTCCTCCGGTACGCCGGCACACTCGGGCTGGACGCGGCACCCGTCGCGTCCGGGGACTTCACCGAGGACGGCGGCGGGTCCGCCGCGCGGGAGCTGCTGCGCCCCGCCGACGGCGACGGGCGGCCACCCGTCACCGCGCTCTGCACCAGCTCCCTCGCGCAGGCGATAGGCGCCATGGCCGCGATCCGCGACCTCGGCCTCCGTATCCCGGAAGACGTCTCCGTGGTCGGCAACGACGACCTGCCCGTGGCCGCGCACCTCAATCCACCGCTGACCACCGTCGCGATGCCCCTGCACGAACTGGGGACCGCCGCGGTGGACGCCCTGGTGGCCACCATCGAGGGCAAGCCGACAGGAGACGTCGTCGTACCGACCGAGCCGCGGCTGGTGCTGCGCGGCTCCACGGCCGGACCGGCAGCACGAGGAGGAACGCCATGACCGTCGCCGTACCGGCGCGCTTCACCGGCCGTACGGCCCTGCTCACCGCGGCCGCCTCCGGGATCGGGGCGGCCACCGCCCACCGGCTGGCGGCGGAGGGCGCGTCCGTCATGGTCACCGACGTGGACGCCGAAGGCGCCCGGCGCGTGGCCGAGGAGATCCGCGCCGGGGGCGGACGGGCGCGGGACCGGCGGCTCGACGTCACCTCGCCGGCGGAGTGGGCCGCGGCCGTCGCCGAGGCGGAGTCCTGGGCGGGACGCCTGGACGTGCTCCATCTCAACGCCGGCCGGAACCTGCCCGCGGCGGCACACGAACTGGACGACACCGGCTGGCACGACCAGCTGCGCCTCTCCCTCGACTCCGTGTTCTACGGCGTCCGGGCCGCCGTGCCCCTGCTGAGAACGGCCGGGGGCGCGGTCGTGATCACCTCGTCCGTGCACGCGGCCATCGGCTTCAAGGGCTTCCCCGCGTACGCGGCGGCGAAGGGCGGGATCGACGCCCTCGTACGCCAGCTGGCCGTCGAGTACGGAGGCCAGATCAGGTTCAACTCCGTCCTGCCCGGAGCCGTGGTCACCGCCCTGTGGGCCGAGACGCCCGAGGAGTACAAGGCGCAGACCGCCGCGCGCACCCCCGCCGGCAGGCTCGGAGCCCCCGAGGACATCGCCGCCGCCGTGGCCTTCCTCGCCTCCGAGGACGCCGCTTTCGTCACCGGCCAGAACCTGCTCGTGGACGGTGGCCGCAGCATCAGCTCCCAGGAGTAGGCGACCGGCCGCCCCGCCTGCCCCCAGAACGACCCGAGCGCCGCGACACACCGAGCGGACACCCCGCCGCACGCGCCGCACAGCAAGCCCCCGCGTATGACCCCTCCCCTCTCTCGGGAGGGCATTTCCCCGCGCATGGCCGCACCCCGCACAGGACCCGGAGGTCCCTCCCATGAAGATCACTGGATACGAGCTCTTCCTCGTCGAACCGCGCTGGCTCTTCCTGCGCGTCGACACCGACGAGGGCATCTCCGGCTGGGGCGAGCCCATAGTCGAGGGCAAGGCCCACACCGTCGCCCGCTGCGTCGAGGAGATGTTCGACTACCTTCTCGGCCAGGACCCGGCCCGGATCGAGGAGCACTGGCAGGTGCTCGCCAAGAGCGGCTTCTACCGGGGCGGCGTCGTCCTGAACAGCGCCCTGGCCGGCATCGACCAGGCACTGTGGGACATCGCCGGCAAGACCCACGGCGTCCCGGTCCACCAACTCCTCGGCGGCCACGTGCGCGACCGCGTGCGCGTCTACGGCTGGGTCGGCGGCGAGACCCCCGAGGAACTGGGCGAGTCGGCGGCCGCGCAGGTCGCCAAGGGCATGACGGCGGTCAAGCTCAACCCCTGCGGCCAGCTGGAGCCCCTCGCCACACCCGCCGCGATCGATGCCATCGTGGCCGGAGTGACCGCGGTCCGCGAGGCCATCGGGCCGGAGCGCGACCTGGCGCTGGACTTCCACGGCCGGTTCAGCGGCGCGATGTCCCGCCGTGTGCTCCCCTTCCTGGAGCCGCTCCTGCCGCTCTTCGTCGAAGAGCCCGTGCTGCCCGAGTTCTCCGGGGACCTCGGCGCCGTGGTGCGCTCCACCTCGATCCCCATCGCCACCGGCGAACGGCTCTACTCGCGCTGGGACTTCCGCTCGGTGCTCTCCGACGGCATCGCCGTGGCCCAGCCGGACATCAGCCACGCCGGCGGCATCTCCGAGACCCGCCGGATCGCCGCGATGGCGGAAACCTACGACGTCCTGGTGGCACCGCACTGCCCGCTCGGCCCGATCGCCCTCGCCGCCAGCCTGCAACTCGACTTCGCCATCCCCAACTTCCTCATCCAGGAACAGGCACTGGGCATCGGCTACGGCGACAGCGGCGGCCTGCTGGACTACCTCGCCGACACCACACCCTTCACGTTCCGCGACGGCTACATCGACCGCCCGACAGCGCCCGGTCTCGGCATCACCATCGACGAGGACGCGGTCCGCGCCGCTGCCGAACGCGGCCACCGCTGGCGCAACCCCGTCTGGCGCAACACGGACGGCTCACTGGCCGCCTGGTAGTCCCACCCGGCACACAGAGCAGCGAACGTGGCCCTGGTGTCGACTGTCGAGCCCGGTCACACTGGCGGGGTGGATGCCCCCGCTCACCCCGCCCCGCGCGACCCCGGCCTGTTCGGACCGGCCTCCGTGACCTGGCAGGCCCACGGCGACCCCGTCATGTGGATCGCCGGGGTCCGCGCGCTCTACCTCCAGGCCCTGCACCCGCGCGCGGTGCGCGGCGTCACGCAGAACTCCGACTTCCGCAGGGACGCCTGGGGCCGGCTGCTGCGCACGGCGAGCTTCGTCGGCACGACGACGTACGGCACCACGGAGGCCGCCGAACACGCCGGCGCCCGCGTCCGGAAGATCCACCGCATGCTCTCGGCGACGGATCCGGACACGGGGGAGAGGTACGGTGTCGACGAGCCCGAGCTGCTGCTGTGGGTGCACTGCGCGGAGATCGACTCCTACCTCCACATCCTGCGCCGCTCCGGCTACCCCCTCACCGAGGCCGCCGCCGACCGGTACGTCGGTGAACACCGCGTCAGTGCCCGCCTGGTGGGCCTCGACCCTGCCGAAGTACCAGGGAACACGGCGGAGTTGGCGGCCTACTTCACGCGGGTGCGGCCCGAGCTCGCGGCCGGACCCGAGGCACGGGAGGTCGACGACTTCCTCCGGCGGCCGCCCACGCACCCGTTGCTCGTACCGGCGCGCGAGGCACTGTGGCGGCGCGTGGCGAACCTGGCGTACGCCTCCCTGCCGCCGTACGCCCACGAGTTGTACGGCAGACCGGCCCCCGCACCCGCCGTGGTCACCCGCCGCCTGCGGCTCACCGGAACCTTCCTGCGCTGTGTTCCCGCACGTCTGCGCTGGCAACTCCCGCCCAAACACATCCTCCGCGCCATGTCACGGCTCGGCCCCGGCTCCCGCCCGGCACCGTACAAAGTCGGCAGATAGGCCGTCATACTGGACGGGCCAGGGGAGGGCGGGTCCGTTCGGATA
>NZ_JARGEE010000324.1:0-10588 GCF_033794485.1 Streptomyces sp. MB09-02B | reverse complement strand
GCTCAACCCTGCCTGTCAGTCCCCTCCCCTACCCTGCGAAGCATGACGTCCCTCCCGCGCCCCACCACAGGTCTCACCGCAGACGAGGCCCGCCGCATCGCCCTCCGGGCACAGGGCTTCCTCGGCGCCCCGGACCGCAGATCCGGCGTCCGCGGCGTCCTGCGACACCTGGGCGCGGTCCAACTCGACACCATCTCTGTCCTGGCCCGTTCCCACGAGCTCATCCCTTACGCCCGCCTCGGCGCGGTAGGCCGCGCCACGGTCGACAAGGCCTACTGGTCGACGGCAGCCACGGGCACCTCACCGGCCCGCCCCCACGCCTTCGAGTACTGGTCCCACGCCGCCTGCATCCTCCCCATCGAGGAGTGGCCCCACTTCGCCTTCCGCCGCCGCGCCTACCGGGCCCGCCCCCAGTGGGGCCACCAACTCCCGGACGGCGCCTACGACCGCGTCATCAAACAGCTCCGCTCCGAAGGCCCCCTGACCGCCACGGAACTGGGCGGAGCCAAGCGCACCAGCGAGTGGTGGGACTGGTCGGGCGAGAAGGTCGCCGTCGAACGCGCCCTGATGTACGGCGAGGTGGTGTGCGTGGAACGCCGCGGCTGGAAGCGGGTGTACGACCTCGCCGAGCGCGCGATCCCGGCGGACCTCCTGCACGACGAGCTGGACGACACGGAGTGCGTACGCCGCCTGGTCCGCCTGGCCGGCGAGGCCCTGGGTGTCGGCACCCGTGCGGACATCGCCGACTACCACCGCCTCAAGGGCGAGCAGTTCGACGCGGTGGTCGCCGACTCGGGTCTGGTCCCGGTGACGGTGGAGGGCTGGGCCAAGCCCGCCTGGGCCGACCCCGCGGCCCTGGCCACACCCCCGCGCGGCCGCCACCGCACCACACTGCTGTCGCCGTTCGACTCCCTCGTCTGGGAACGGGCCCGCACGGAACGCGTCTTCGGCTTCACCCACCGCCTGGAGGCCTACGTCCCCAAACAGAAGCGCGTCCACGGCTACTTCGCGATGCCGGTCCTGTCCGGGGGCCGTCTGGTGGGCCGCGTCGACCCCGCCCGCGACGGCCGCACACTGGTCGCCAAGCAGGTCACCCTCGACGGCCCGAAGGCGATCCCGGCGGTCGCCCGGGCCCTCCTGGAGGCCGCGACCTGGGTCGACTGCACCGACGTACGCGTGGAGCGCGTGGACGCCCCGGAACTGCACGAGCCCCTGCGGCGAGCGCTCGCCTAGGGCCTAGCGGATCTCCAGGATCTTCTCCCGCATCGCGTACACCACGGCCTCCATCCTGGAGTGCAGCTGCAGCTTCTCCAGGATGTTGCGCACATGGTTCTTCACGGTGTTCTCGGAGATGAACAACTCCTTGGCGATGTCCCGGTTGTTCATCCCGGTCGCCACGAGCTTGAGCACTTCCAGTTCCCGGTCGGTCAGCCGCGGCGCGGGCACCAGGCGCCGCTCGTCGGTCCGCTGAATCATGGACTTGAACTCGGTGAGCAGCTTCGACGCCATCGAGGGGCTGATCTGCGACTGTCCGTCGGCCACCGCGCGAATGGCCGTGGCCACCTCGTCCGTGGAGATCTCCTTGAGGAGATAGCCGGTGGCCCCGGCCTTGATCGCGTCGTAGAGGTCGGCCTCCTCGTCGCTGATCGTCAGCATGATGATCTTCGCGCTGGGGGCCACCTCCTTGATGGAGGTGCACGCCTCGATACCGCCGCGCTTGGGCATCCGTACGTCCATCAGCACGATGTCGGGCAGCAGATCCGCGGCCTTGTCGACCGCCTCCGCCCCGTCACCGGCCTCGCCCACGACCTGGATGTCCTCCTCGGCCGCGAGCACGATCTCCAGACCGCGGCGGAAAAGCGCGTGGTCGTCCACCACGAGGACACGGATAGGTTCCTTGCGCGGGGAGCCCGCGGCGGATCCCATGCCGACGGAGCCTTCGTCGGCATCCTGGTCACGCATCGGTCCGAAACTGCTGTCCGCCATCGTTCCTCCCCCTGAAGGCCGTGGCCTGTCTTTCTGTGCCATCGCCAACCCAAGGCAACGGCCTGCCGGTTGGGGCCGGTTCGGCCATGATTTCATGCCCCGCCGACACTGCGCTGACAGAGCGGGCCACAAGGGGTCGCACACCGGTGCCCCTGGGGGCGCACAAGCGCTCCAGGGGCACCGGCTCAGCTGTCACCCGGTGCGGTCAGCCGCCGAGCGCGCCGCCCGCGGCGTCCGAATGCGCCTGGGCGACCATCGGGTCCGTGCTGAGGTGGATGACGCCGTAGTCGTAGGCGTGCCGCCGGTAGACGACACTCGGTTCCTTGGTCTCGGAGTCGACGAAGAGGTAGAAGTCGTGTCCGACCAGCTCCATCTCGTAGAGAGCCTGGTCGAGGGTCATCGGGGAGGCGACGTGGGTCTTCTCGCGGACGATGAGGGGGCCTTCGCCCTTCACCTCGATCGAGCCGATCTTCTTGGTGGGCACGCCGTCCGGCTGCTCCTCGTCGGCGACGTATCCGTTGCCGTTGAGGGTGGCCACGCCGGGGACGTGGTCGGCGACCTCCGCGGCCGTGAGCCTGCGCGCGCCTCGGCGCGTGTAACGCTTGTCGTGCTGCTTGCGCAGCCGGGCTTCGAGCTTGTCCGCCGCCAGGTCGAGCGCCGCATACGGATCGCTGGCCGCTGCCTCCGCCCGGATCACCGGTCCGCGGGAGTGGAGCGTGATCTCCACCCGGTCACTGCGGTCGGCCTGTCGGGGGTTGGGCTCCTTGGACACCTCGACGTCGAGGCTGATCACCTTGCCGTCGAGCTTCTGGATCTTCTCCAGCTTCAGCTTCTCGGCCACGTGCTTGCGGAACCGCTCGGGCACCTCGGTCTTGCGGCCCTTGACGACGATGTCCACGCAGAACTCCGTTCCCGGATCGCTCCGCTCCACTGGCGGAGCATCTCCCTTGTGCACCAGGTTCCGGTGACTCCCGGAACCGCGGACTCGGTGACTTCCACCTCCTCCTCCCCCGTGGGCAAGATCTCCACCCCACCGGCGCGGGGTGATTCAGAAAACCCGCAGCGCAGCATTCGGATATGTGGTGAACGGCCGGGGCCATTCCCTCACAACCGAACATATCTCGCTCGGACGGATGTCGTCACCCTCTACTGGGACGTACCTCCGTTCAGGTGAATTGACCCTCTCATTACCTGCAACGATGCAAGTCAGCGGTCAGTTCCGGTTTATTTGGAAAGAGTCGGGAGCCGCTGCGACCACCGCCGCCCGGAGCCCGTCTCCGACGCCTGCCGAGCCGGCCCTTCCCGTCACCCCTCGTGTACGCACCGCCTCCTTCGCCCTCGATTCCGCTCCACACTCCGCCGACACCAGAGCCCACGCGTCCCTCGCCGCCCGCACCGCCCGGGCCGCCTCCGCCAGCGAGGCACCGGTCGTCATCAGGTCGTCCACGAGCACGACCGCACCACCACCCAGCAGCCGGTCGCTCCCGGCAGCCACCACCAGCGCGCCGGCGAGGTTGTCCAGCCGCTGCCGGGAGTCCAGCCCCGACTGGTCAGCCACGGCACGCCGCTGACGCAGCACCCCGGCCACCCGGGCCGGTGTCCCGGTGCGCCGCAGCGCCCCGGCCGCCGCGAGCGCGATACGCCGCGCCGGGTCGTGCCCTCGCGCCCGCACCGCCCGCCGCGCGGACGGCACCGGAACCAGCAGCACCGGCCCCTCGCCGACGCCCGCCCGCACGGCCCCCGCCAAGGCCGTGCCGAGCGGTCCGGCGAGCGCCAGCGCACCCCGTTCCTTGTGCGCGATCAGCGCGGCCCGCACCGCGTCCTCGTACGGCGCCGCGGCGTGCACCACCGGCAGCCCGGACGGCTCCGGCTCCGGTCGCACCCGACACGGCGCGGCCCCGGTCAGAGCCGCGCGGCACTCCGGGCAGAGCACCGCGCGAGGCCTCCCGCAGCCTCCGCATTCGGCCGGCAGCACCAGATCCGTGAGGTCCTGCCACCACCCCCGCATGCCCACCACTGTGCCAACGCATGCGGCCCCCTGCCACCCCTGTGGACAACCACCTGTGGACAACTCACCGCAACATCAGAGGGGTTGTCACCCACACGAACGACGGGTGCCCGAAGAAGACCGAACGCCACCCGAAAATGACCGACCGCAGCAAAAAAGACCGGCAGCCGCCAAACCCACCACCGAGAGAACCGGCAGAAACCGGCGCGGCCACGTCCTCCGCAAGCCACCGACACAGGACCAGGACGTCGCCCACAACCCGGCCCGGCCCGCACCAGCCCGCACCGCCCCGCACGACCCCTTCCCTTGGGGAGTCCGGCAGCTCCAGCGAACCCGCGATCCGGCGCATCGCCGCAGGCGGCGGACTCCGACGAGGCACCACCGCCCCGGCCCTCACCCCGGATAGACCGGCGCCGACCCTTCCTTGACCACCGTCTGCCACTGCTGCCCCGGCGACAGCCGCACGATCCCGTCGGCCGAGTGCGCGACCAGCGGCTGGCTCTCGTCCTCGGACGCGGCGATCTCCTCCACACCCGTGAGAGCGGAAGGCCCGGAGCCCGGTATCGGCGAGCCGTCGACCCGGACGTACCGCATCTGCTGCACGCCACCGGGTTCGCGCCCCACGACCACGAGTCGGCTGTCACCGGCCCACGACATGGCGGTGACGTCCTCCAGGTCCGGCGTCACGGACCGCAGTTCGACGATCGAGACGGTGGTTCCCTCCGCGTCGGCGTCCCGCTCGACGCGCCCGATGTGCAGCGCCCTCTTGCCCTTGTTCTCCAGGATCAACGCGATGCGCACACCGTCGGCGGCCACCCGCACCGCCTCGATACGCCCGTCGAGGTTCGGAGTCCGCACCTCCAGCGGCTCACCCATGCCGTCCGCCAGGACCAGCAGCCGCGGCTTCTCGGGATCGCGGTCGGCCACCCACAGGTCGCCGCGCCCGTCCCAACTGGGCGTCGTCAGACGGTCCTTCGCGGTGGCACCCGCGCTGCGCAGCACGGGGTCACCGAGCGTGCCCCCCGCCGTCATCGGAGTCACGTACAGCTCTCTGCCGTCGGCCGACACACCGGCCGCCCGGTCCTCGCCCCGCGACACGGCCGCGGACCTCAGCTGCTTCTCACCGTCCCCGAGCGCCCCCGGGACGGGAGACGGCGTCGTCACCGGGTCCCGATCGGACAGCCGCACGAGCTTGTGATCGCCGTCGATGAGGTACTCGTACCCCGCGCTCCTGTCGCGGCCGTGCGAGGCGACCGCGCCGGCCTCGTTCTCCCCGAGCTCACACAACGGGACGCCGGTCGACCCCTGCAGCTCCACCGTGTCCACACCCGTGGGCATGTAGTCCTGGAGCGTGAACAGGAGTTGGGCCGCCATCTCCTCGCACCTGCTGTCCGAGACGCGGTCGGCCTTCTTGTTCAGCGGCACGACCAGCCTGTTCTGGTCGTCGGGCGTCAACGCCTTCGTGCCCTTCAGCAGGGCCGTCCCGGACGGGAAACTCGTCCTCGCGACCGGATTGAGCCAGCTCGTGGGGCCCTCCAGCAGATCCCGGACCACCTGGGTCACCGGGTCGACCTGGCTGCGCACATAGACCGGGTCGGCGACCGTCCCCGGCTCACCGGACTGTGCGGCGGAGGTGAAGTAGTACTTGTTGATGGACTGGTAGTTGCGCTCGAAGTCCGACCGGCCGAGCACCACACCCTGCGGCAGCTCGTCGATGCGCCACTGCCCGGTCTCCTTCACCCGCGTAAGGTGCACGGGCTTGCGGTACTGGCCGCTCGCGGGCGCGTACGCGTGCTGCCCGTCGACCCGGGCGACGTTCTTCCCGGACAGCTCGAACCCGTACTCGTCGGTCTCCGGCCGCTCCCCCGTGACCCGGGTGTAGGCGGTGGGTGCCTCATCCAGGACAGTGGTCGACACGCCCGGGTCCCAGGTCTTCAGCGCGTCACCGGTGAGGTACTTGCGCGCGGTCTCGTAGTTCAGGTCGTCGCTGGTCAGAGCCTCCAGGAAACCCTGCACGATCTCCTGCGGCTCGGCATCCTCCGCGGGCGGCAGCGCGAAGACCCGCACCTTGGCGTCCTGCCTGGGCGTGGACTCGACGTCACGCATGTCCCCGCTGTCGGGCATCGAGGCGCACCCCGCCAGCAGCACGGCACCGATGCCGACGTACACCGTCGCCCGCACCGGACGCCCACGGCCACGTTTCGCGCGGTCAGCGTCCACGGAATGCCTCCCCCTGCTCGTGCTGCCGCTCCGCGGCGCCCTCGGCCGGCCTCTCCTCGGCGCGTCCCTCGCGCCCCCCGGGTCGCTCGCCGTCCTCGGTCCGCCGCGCGGGCACTGCCGGGGACGGGGTCGCGGACGGTGTACCGGGTGACGGTGTACCGGGCCGGGGCACCACGCGCGCGCCGTTGCCCGGCAGCGCCGTCGGGTCCGCCGTGGGAGCCTGTCCGGCGCCCGGACGGGGCCCTATGGCCGCCCTCGCGCCACCGTGCTCACCGGCCTGGACCGGCACCGTGGCGAGCTTGCCGCCGCCACCGAGCGGCAGACCGGCGTCGTTGAGTCCGCGGTTGCGCCGGGAGTCCTTGGGCTCCAGCGGTATCGGGGACCCGCGCAAGGGCTCGTCCGCCGTCCTCGGCAGCGTGAGCCGGAACTGCGAGCCGCCACCCGGCTCGCCCCACGCCTGCAGCCAGCCCCCGTGCAACCGGGCGTCCTCCAGGGCGATCGACAGGCCCAGCCCCGTACCACCGGTGGTACGCGCGCGTGCCGGGTCCGCCCGCCAGAAACGGCTGAACACCCGCGTCGCCTCGCCCGGCTTGAGCCCCACGCCGTAGTCCCGCACCGCGACCGCCACCGCACCGCCGGCCGCCGCGAGCTTGACCACGACGTCCTTGCCCTCGCCGTGCTCCACGGCGTTGACCACGAGGTTGCGCAGCACCCGCTCCACGCGTCGGGCGTCGGCCTCGGCCACGACGGGCTGCTGGTCCCCCAGCACCCGTATCCGCGTCCCCTTGCGCTCGGCGAGCGGCTCGGCCCCGCTGACGACCTTCCGCACGACCTCACGCAGATCTATCGGCTCGGCCTCCAGGGCCGCCGCACCCGCGTCGAACCGGCTGATCTCCAGCAGGTCCGCCAGCAGCGACTCGAACCGGTCCAGCTGATCCGCGAGCAGCTCGGCCGACCGCGCGGTCACGGGGTCGAAGTCCACGCGGGCGTCATGGATGACGTCCGCCGCCATCCGCACCGTCGTCAGCGGCGTCCGCAACTCGTGCGACACGTCCGAGACGAACCGCCGCTGCATCCGCGACAGGTCCTCCAGCTGCTGGATCTTCAGCTGAAGGTTCTGCGCCATCTTGTTGAAGGCCTCACCGAGCCGAGCGATGTCGTCCTCACCGCTGACCTTCATCCGCTCCTGGAGACGCCCTGCGGACAGCCGCTCGGCGATCCCCGCCGCCATCCGCACGGGCGTGACCACCTGCCGCACCACGAGCCAGGCGATGGCCCCGAGCAGCACGACCACGAACAACCCGGCCGTCGCCAGCGTCCCCTTGACCAGGCTCAGCGACTTCTCCTCCTGGGTGAGCGGGAAGAGGTAGTACAGCTGGTACTGGTTGCTCCTGGGGTCGCTGACCTGCTTGCCGATGATCAGCCCCGGCTGGGACTCCTGGCCGTTGTCGTAGTGGATCCGCGTGTAGCTCTGGACGGCGCTCGTGCCGTCGTCGACCCGCTCACGCAGCTCCACCGGCACACTGAGGTCCCATTGCACGCCCCCGGAGGCGCGCGGTCCGAGCCCCCCGGTCTCGCCGTCGGCGGAGGCGGGACTGAGCGTCACGACGTCGAAGGCGCCCTGGCCACCGCTGGAGAGCGAGTTCACCAGAGTGGTCATCCACTCGACGACGCTCTGCGACCGGTCGCCATCCGGCTCCGTGCTGTCGTTCCCCGTCGCGCTCGCGTCGCTGACCGCCTTCTGCTCGGCGACGGTGAAACCACCCGTGGCCTGGCTCTGCGAGGCCTTGACCTTGGCGTCCAGCAGCCCGTTACGGACCTGCCCGATGACGACGAAGCCCAGCAGCAGCACGACGCTGAGCGACATCAGCAGCGTCGTCACCACGATCCTGAGCTGGATGTTGCGCCGCCACAGCCGCATCACGGGCAGCAGCGGGCGACGCACCCAGCGCATGAACAGCCTCAGGACCGGGCTGCCCTGGACCCCGCCCTGCAGCAACCCGCCCTCGAGGAGACGCCCCCAGCGGGAACCCGACTTCCGGCCGACAGGCCGCTCCGCGCGGGTCCCCGGCTGGCCGGGCGCCGAAGCGGCACTGTCACCGGACATGTCAGCTGGGCCCTGCCTTGTATCCGACACCACGGACGGTCACCACGATCTCCGGCCGCTCCGGGTCCTTCTCGACCTTGGAACGCAGCCGCTGCACATGCACGTTCACCAGACGGGTGTCCGCCGCGTGGCGATACCCCCACACCTGCTCCAGCAGGACCTCCCGGGTGAACACCTGCCACGGCTTGCGCGCCAGCGCGACCAGCAGATCGAACTCCAGCGGCGTCAGCGCGATGGACTGCCCCTCGCGCTTCACCGAGTGCCCGGCCACATCGATGACCAGGTCACCTATGGCGAGCTGCTCCGGCGCCGGCTCCTCCGACCTCCGCAGCCGCGCCCGGATCCGAGCCACCAGCTCCTTCGGCTTGAACGGCTTCACGATGTAGTCGTCCGCGCCCGACTCCAGGCCGACCACCACATCGACGGTGTCGCTCTTGGCCGTGAGCATCACGATCGGCACCCCGGACTCCGCCCTGATCAGGCGGCACACCTCGATCCCGTCCCGGCCCGGCAGCATCAGATCCAGCAGCACCAGATCCGGTTTGGCCTCACGGAACGCGGCCAGCGCCTTGTCGCCGTCGGCTACGAAAGACGGCTCAAAACCTTCACCACGCAACACAATGCCGAGCATCTCGGCCAGTGCGGTGTCGTCGTCGACGACAAGGACTCGTCCCTTCATGAATGCCATCATCCCATTAACTAAATCGTTACCTGGCGTGACCTGTCACACAGCCCCGCGAGCGCATCAGCGGTCACGGGCGAAACAACCCCCTCCTCGGTGACGATCGCCGTCACCAACTCGGGCGGCGTCACATCGAACGCCGGGTTGTACGCCTGAGTCCCCAGGGGTGCCACCGCGATCCCACCTCCCGCCTCCGCTCCCGCCACCGGCACCTGCGGTGCCGTGATCTCCGTCACCTCATGACCCGCGCGCTGCTCCACCTCGATGGACGCCCCGTCCGGGGTGCCCGGATCCACCGTCGTCACCGGCGCCACCACGATGAACGGCACGTGGTGGTACCGGGCAAGCACCGCGAGCGGATAGGTCCCGACCTTGTTCGCCACCGAACCGTCGGCGGCGATCCGGTCGGCCCCCACCAGCACCGCGTCCACCTCACCCGCGGCGAACAGCGAACCCGCGGCATTGTCCGTGAGCAAGGTGTACGCCATTCCGCTGCGCGCCGCCTCATAAGCGGTCAACCGGGCCCCCTGGAGCAACGGCCGCGTCTCGTCCACCCACAGCCGCCGCAACCGCCCCACCCGGTGCGCCGAGAGCGCCACCGCGAACGCCGTGCCCTCACCACCCGACACCAGCGACCCGGTGTTGCAGTGCGTGAGCACCCGGTGCCCACCGCCCGGCAGCAGCTCGTCGAGCAGCGCCAGCCCGTGCGCGGCCATACGGGAACTGGCCTCGGCGTCCTCCCGGTGCAGCGCCCGCGCCGCGGCGAGCGCCGCCTCCGCGGCCCGCTTCTGGTCCCCCGAGCGGCCGAGCTCGGCCCGGTGCGCGGCCCGCGCCCGGCGCACCCCGACCGCGAGGTTCACCGCGGTGGGCCTGGCGCCCTCCAGCGCGTCGGCGGCGTCCTCCACGTCGAAGCCCCGCACGGCGGCGAGCGCGACGCCGTACGCCCCGGCGATCCCCAGCAGCGGCGCCCCGCGCACGGCGAGCGAACGGATCGCCTCCACCAGCGCGGGCGCGTCCGTGCAGACCAGCTCGACCTCCTCGGCCGGAAGTCTCGTCTGGTCGAGGAGGACCAGGACGGGGCCTTCTGGTGGCTCGTCCCAACGGATCGCCGGTATCTCGGTCGGCCGGATGTCGTCGCCGGATCGCGCGTACTGATCAGCCATGCGGTCAGTCTGCCCCGTATCCGTCGGACAATTGAAGGTGCGCAGCACAGACGGCCCCCGGTCACCTCTCGGACACCGCGTGGCACGATGGGCGCCAACCTGCCGCCGCGACCGCGGACGAGCACCGTGAAGGAGCGACGATGAAGGACACTCCGGGCTGGGCCTCGCCCGGATCCGCCCCCTCGGGCGGCGAGCAGCCGGACCAGCAGGGCTCCGCACAGCCGACGGACCCCACCGGGTCCGGCCAGGCGCAGCCGACGGACCAGCCCATCGCCGGCCACGCGCAGCCACCGTCGAACTGGTCCAAGGACCAGCCGCCGCCCGCCCAGTGGTCCGCTCCGAACCCGCAGGCCCCCGGCCAGACCTCGCCACAGCCACCGCCCGGTCCGGGCTGGGGCGGCCACCCCGGGCCCCAGCACCCC
>NZ_JARGEE010000323.1:0-10640 GCF_033794485.1 Streptomyces sp. MB09-02B | reverse complement strand
CCTCCGGATCAACCCCCTCGTACAGCTCCAGCCCCACGAACGAAGCCGCCACGGCCCGAGCCAGCCCCCCCGCGTCGGCGAACTCCCCGAGCGGCGAGGCCGCGAGGACCCTCCGGAGCACCCCCTCGACCTCCGCGATCCACAGGTCCAGCCCGGCGGCCGTCGCCGGCGCCAGCCGCGCGTGGGTCTGCGCCCCCGCCAGCAGCTGCCCCAGCACGGCCACATGCCCCGCCGCCCGCTCCTCCACGTGCATCTCCCGCCCGAAGGCCAGCAGTTCGGACAGCGAGCCGATCTCGGCCATCCGCTCCCGGTGGCGGGCGACCCGCTGCTCCGCCCCGTACCGGCAGGCCGCCGCCAGGAGTTCGTCCACGGACCCGAAGTGGTAGAAGACGAGCGCCTGGTTCACCCCGGCGGTCGCGGCGATCGTCCGCGCGGACGTCTTGGCGATCCCCTGCTCGACGAGCGTCCGCAGCGCGCCCTCCAGCAGCTTCGTCCGGGTCTCCGCGCTCACGCCCGCGCCTCCTCACGGACCGGCCGCAACCCGGGCCGCACCGCGCACACCCGCACGTCCTGGTAGGTCGCGGTGAACGAGCCCTCGTAGCCGAAGAGCGGGCCGAAGTGCCGGTTCACCACCCGCACCTGGATCCGGAACCGTCCCGTCCGCTCGTCGAACCGCTCCCGCACCTCGGCGTCACCGCCGATGAGCCCGGGGACGCGGACGTCGACCGGCCCCTCACGGAAGCGGTGCTCGCCGGAGCGGATCAGCAGCGACCCGTCGGGCTCCGCCGCGAAGTGCAGGTCGCTGGCGAGGTGCTGGTGGGTGCCGAGGTAGTCGAGGACACGGTCGCCCTTGGGGCTCAGCACCATCTGGGCGTCGAACCGGCGCGGCCGGCCGGGCAGGTCGAAGGTACGCACGAAGGTCACCGTCTCACGGCCGAAACCGTCGGCGTACGGCACGTTCTCGATGGTGAAGGGGACGTTGCGCCCCTCGCGCGGGACGAGGATGTTCCGGGTGCCCCCGAGCGCGAGGAAGGGTTTCACCAGGCCCCGCCCGTGCCAGACGCGGTCCATCACACCCCGGCCCGTGCACGCCTGCCCGCTCGCCAGGCCGACCGAGAAGCGGCGGCGCAGCTCGGGATGGAGCCCGTCGAAGTCCGCGCCCATGACCGTGCGGAAGATGGAGGCCGGGGAGGCCGGCGAAGGGGAGGGGGACGAGGTGGTTCCCGGAGGCGTCGCGGCGGCCATGCCGGTCATCCCTTCAGGGTCGCGAGCAGCCGGGGCGCACGCGCGCGTGCGGGTGCGGTCCGCACGCAGCGGCGGGCGGACGGGGTGCCGGGCAGGGGCGGGACGAGCAGGGCGGCCAGGACCGCCGACACGGCCAGGACCGGAGTCGCGAACAGCGCGAGCGGCGCGAGCTGCGCCGGCACGCCCGCCGGGTCCCCCAGTGCCCCGCACGCGAGCCCGGCGCAGGCGGCCACGATCGTCAGCCCGCGTACGACCGCCTCGGCGAGCCAGCGCCGCAGGGCCCGTTCGGGGGTGATGCCCCGCTCCAGCCACAGGCGGAGGCGGTCGAAGGACCAGGCGGTGGCCCAGCCCATGAGCGGGCGGAACAGCACCCGGCCGGCGAGGGCGCCCGGACGTCCCCAGCGGGGGCGGTAGTCGTAGCCGGTGAGGAAGCGGACGCCGTCGCTGTCCGGGACGTAGCGCCAGTAGCCACTGCCCTCGGCGATCAGGGAGAGCGGGTGCGGCGAGGCGAACCGCAGCGCCGAGGTCCGGGTGCCGTCCGGCCGCTCCTTCTCCCCGGCCGAGACCCCGGTCCCGGCGACCGTCAGGCCGGGGAGCACGCGGGTGGCGTACCGGAAGCGCTGAGGCTCGCCCTCCGTGTGCGGGAGGTGGTCGATCTCGGTGAAGCGCAGGTCCCAGCGCTGGTGGAGGGCGGGGTTCTGGGTGCGGGCCCACACCTCCTCCAGGTCCGCCCGTACTCGTGTCTCGATGTAGAGCCCCATCCGCGTTCCCCCCGGGTCGATGCGGTCTTTCCACGACTTTTGAGCGGACTTTGAGCGACTGCTCAATGTGCTGGGCACGACCGTACTCGGATTTGAGCGATCGCTCAAACGGCTCGGCGCGAAAAACCCCGGTCCACAGGGACCGGGGTTCTGCGGGCGGCCGTACGGCCGACGGCTACTCGGACAGGTGACGCTCCACCGTCTCCACCTTGGACGTGAGGCCGTCCGTGACGCCGGGGCGGATGTCGGCCTTGAGGACGAGGGAGACGCGGGGCGCGCGCTCCTCGACGGCGGCGACGGCCCGGCGTACGACGTCCATCACCTCGTCCCAGCCGCCTTCCACCGAGGTGAACATCGCGTCGGTACGGTTCGGCAGACCCGATTCACGCACCACCCGTACGGCGTCGGCGACGTACTCCCCCACGTCCTCGCCGACCCCGAGGGGGGTCACGGAGAAGGCGACGATCACGCGTTCACGACCCCTTCCTTGCGGGCGCGGCCGGCGATCACCGCGTCCTCGGCCTCGCGGCGCAGCCTGCGCTCGGCGAAGAAGCCGCCGGCGGGCAGGACGGCGAGGGCGAAGTAGAGCGCGGCGGTCTTCAGCGACCACTTCGTACGGTTCCAGGCGTCGGCCCAGAAGACCAGGTACAGGATGAAGAGGATGGCGTGGACCCAGCCCATCACGGGCACCGCGTCGAACTCCGTGGTCCGCTTCAGCACCGAGCAGACGAGCAGCAGCAGGAAGGAGACGGCCTCGGGGGCGGAGACGAGGCGCAGGCGGCGGAGGGCGGAGACGGTCTTTATGTCCACGGGTCACCTTCGGTGGGGTCGGTTTGTGAACGGAAGCGTTTGTGAACGGAAGCACAAGCTCGGACCATTCTGGCATCCGCCGAGCGGCCGACGTCCCCTAGGGTCACTTCAGGGTCGAGATCCACCGCTGGGCCCTGTCCTGTCCGGCCATCGGCCGGTTAACGTCACCCCGTGGCAATGTTCCGACTTCAAGGCAGCAAAGTGCTGGCCGTCGACATGACCGGGGACGCCGTGAAGGCGAAGAACGGCTCGATGGTCGCCTACGACGGCCAGATGACGTTCAAGAAGCTCAGCGGCGGCGGTGAGGGCCTGCGCGGGATGGTGACGCGCCGCCTCACGGGCGAACAGATGACGTTGATGGAGGTGACCGGGCAAGGGACCTGCTGGTTCGCGGACCGGGCCTCCGAGATCAACCTCGTGAATCTTCAGGGGGACAAGCTGTACGTGGAGTCGAGCAATCTGCTCGCGACGGACTCCGGGCTGCGTACGGGCACGAGCTTCACGGGGCTGCGCGGCGCCTCGCAGGGCAACGGCCTGTTCACCACGACCGTCGAGGGCCACGGCCAGGCGGCGATCATGTCCGACGGTCCGGCGGTGGTGCTGCGGGTGAGCCACCAGTACCCGCTGACGGTGGACCCGGGGGCGTACATCGCGCACCAGGGCAACCTCCAGCAGTCCTTCCAGTCCGGTGTGACGTTCCGCACGTTCATGGGCGAGGGTGGCGGCGAGGCCTTCCAGATCCGCTTCGAGGGCGACGGACTCGTGTACGTCCAGCCCAGCGAGCGCAACACGGTGGCGGGGGACGTCTGACATGGCCTTCCGTGAGATCAACTCGAAGATGATCGAGGCGACCGTGATGCCGGGCCAGCGGCTGTTCAGCCAGCGCGGCGCGATGCTCGCGTACAAGGGCGAGGTGTCCTTCACCCCGAACATGCAGGGCGGCCAGGGCGGTATCGCGTCGATGATCGGCCGCCGGGTGGCGGGCGAGGCGACGCCGCTGATGACCGTCGAGGGCAGCGGCACGGTCCTGTTCGGGCACGGAGGTCACCACATCCAGGTGATCAACCTGACCGGCGAGACGCTCTACGTCGAGGCCGACCGGCTGCTGGCCTTCGACGGCACCCTCCAGCAGGGCACGATGTTCATGGGCTCGCAGGGCGGCGTCATGGGCATGGTCCGGGGCCAGGTGACCGGCCAGGGCCTGTTCACCACGACCCTCAAGGGGCACGGCGCCGTCGCCGTCATGGCGCACGGCGGGGTGATCGAGGTCCCGATCACCCCCCAGCGCCCGGTCCATGTCGACCCGCAGGCGTACGTGGCGCACCACGGCGACGTACGCAACAAGCTCTCCACCGCGCTCGGCTGGCGCGACATGGTGGGCCGGGGCTCCGGCGAGGCGTTCCAGCTGGAGTTGAGCGGCAGTGGTGCGGTGTACGTCCAGGCCTCGGAGGAGAAGCTGTGAGCATGTACGGGGCCCCGGTCGCCGGACCGACCGTCCACGACCCGATGACGCTGCCGTCCGACGACAACGTCAACAACTACACCTTCTGCGTGGAGCTCAAGGGGAGCCAGTGGTTCCTGCAGAAGGGCAAGATGATCGCCTACTACGGGCAGATGGAGTTCAACGGCATCGGGCACGGCGGACTCGACCGCCTCGTCCGCTCCTCGTTCCATTCGCCTCTGCACGCGAGCGACTGGGTCGTGGCCCAGGGCTCCGGCAAGATGCTCCTCGCCGACCGGGCCTTCGACGTCAATTCATATGACTTGGAGGACGGGAACCTCACCATTCGCTCGGGCAACCTCCTCGCTTTTCAGCCAACTCTCGCGCTGAAGCAGTCGATCGTCCCGGGCTTCCTGACGCTCATCGGCACGGGCAAGTTCGTGGCAGCCTCCAACGGCCCGGTGGTGTTCATGGAACCCCCCATCCGGGTCGACCCGCAGGCCCTGGTCGGGTGGGCCGACTGCCCCTCCCCGTGCCACCACTACGACCACGGCTACATGACGGGTCTGATGGGCGGCCTACGTGCGATGACAGGGCTCGGCGGCGCCTCCGGGGAGGAGCACCAGTTCGAGTTCGTCGGGGCGGGCACGGTGCTGCTCCAGTCCTCCGAGACGCTCATGGCCGAGCAGGCCACGGGCACGGTCCCGCACGAGCCGGGCGTACCCGGTGGCGGTGGGGTACCCGGGCATCACGGACAGCCGGCGGGGGCACCGCGTCTTCCCGGACAGCTGGGGGACCTCCAGCGTCGCTTCGGGCTGTGAGCGGTAGTCTGCGGAGTGTGACATCGAACGTGTGCGCGTTGTCATGCTCCACACCGTCAGACCCGACCTGCCCGTACGAGCGACACGACGAACCCTCACTAGTTCGCCTTTCAACATTTTAGGTAGACTTCATTCATGGAGACCGAAACGGCCACGCGCTGGCTGACCGATGCGGAGCAGTGCGCCTGGCGCACCCATCTGGACGTCAACAGGCTGCTGACGCACCAGCTCGAAAGGGATCTGCAGCCGTTCGGCCTGACAATGAACGACTACGAGATCCTCGTGAACCTCTCCGAGTCCGAGGGGCGGCGGATGCGGATGAGCGACCTCGCCGCCGCCACGCTCCAGTCCAAGAGCCGCCTCTCGCACCAGATCACCCGGATGGAGAGCGCCGATCTGGTGCGCCGGGAGAACTGCGAGTCCGACCGCCGCGGGCTGTTCGCCGTGCTCACGGAGCACGGCATGGAGACGATGCAGCGGGTGGCGCCGCACCATGTCGCCTCCGTGCGGCGGCACTTCATCGATCTGCTGCCGGAGGAGGCGCTGGCGGAGCTGCACAAGTCGCTGGTGCCGATCGCGGAGCACCTCCGGAGCCACAGGGGTAAACCGTAGCGCTCCGCTCAGGGGGCGGTTCGGCGCCGGGGGAACTGCGGGACGGTTGACGGCCGCGGGTACGTCGTGGCCGGTCGCGCAGTTCCCCGCGCCCCTGGGTGAACGGCGGTTCCTCGGCGCCCCCGCCTCAGCGAGGCAGCCTCAGCTCGAAGAGGGCTCCGCCGCCCGGGGCGTCTGCCACTGTCAGGGTGCCTCCGTGGCGTACGGCGATGTCCCTGGCGATCGCGAGGCCCAGGCCCGCGCCGCCGTCGTCCCTCGCCCGGGACTCGTCGAGGCGGACGAAGCGTTCGAAGATGCGTTCGCGGTCGGCCGGCGGGACGCCCGTGCCGTCGTCCACGACCTGGAGGACCGCCCGGTCGGACGTGGTGCGCAGCGTGACGGCGACGCGATCGCGGGCGTGGCGGCCCGCGTTGTCCAGGAGGTTGCCGAGGACGCGGCAGATCTGGTTGCGCGAGCCGCGCAGTTCCACCGAGTCCACGCCCTCCAGCGTCACGCCCTCCCGGGACGCCACCTCTTCCTGTACGACCTCCGCCAGATCGAACCGCGCGTCCGGCGGCGGCCGCTCCCCCGCGTCCAGGCGGGCGAGCAGCAGCAGGTCGGCGGCGAGGCTCTGCAGCCGCACGGTGTCCTCGACCGCCCCGTCCAGATCCAGCAACTCCGGGTGCGCGGCCGCCACTTCCAGTTGGGTGCGCAGCGAGGCGATGGGGCTGCGCAGTTCGTGCGAGGCGTCCGCGACGAACGCGCGCTGCCGCTCCACCGAGGCCTCCAGGGCGGCCAGCGTCTCGTTGGTGGTGCGCGCGAGCCGGGCGACCTCGTCGTGCGTGTCCGGCTCGGGCACGCGACGGGAGAGGTCCTCGGACGCGGTGATCGCCGCCATCTCAGCACGGATGCCCTCGACGGGGCGCAGTGCCCGGCGGGTGACGACGTACGTCACCCCGCTCACCGTCAGCAGCAGCAGCGGCAGCCCGATGAGCATGGTCGTCAGCGCGGTGCCGACGGCATCCTCCTCGGTGGAGAGCGGGGCGCCCGCGTAGACGGTGAGCGGCACGCCCGCCGGCGTGACCACGTCGACCCCGGCGAACCGGTAGTCCGCCGTGACCCCTTCGACGGTCGCGGAACCCTCGCCGTACCAGGTCTCGTCGGCGACCTCGCCCGCCGTGAGGCTGCCCCCGTCCTCGGCGTCCTGGTCGCCCTCCGCCCGGTCGTCGGCGTCGTCGTTGGTCTCGGAGTTCAGCCGGTCCGAGTCGATGGCGGTCACCTCCATGCCCTCGACGTCCTCGCCGACCGCGACGGGCCTCTCGTCGCGGTCCAGGACCTCGACCGGGTTCTCGTCGCCGTCCGGCAGCCTGAGCTCGGCGTAGGCGAACCCGCTCGCCAGCGCGGAGGCCGCGTTGCGGGCCACGGAGTCGGCCTCCGCGTCCGCCTTGTCGGTGAGGGTGAACCGCAGCGAGAGCAGGACGGCGGCCCCGGCGGCGACCAGGGCCACGGCGACGACGACGGTCGCGGCGAGGGTGGCCCGGGCCCGTACCGAGCCGAGACGGCGTTTCACGAGCGGCCCTCCAGTCTGTATCCGGCCCCGCGCACGGTCTTGATGAGCGGGGAACCGAGCTTGCGGCGCAGCGCGCTGATGTAGACCTCGACGATGTTCGGGTCGCCGTCGTAGGCGAAGTCCCAGACGTGCTCCAGGATGTCGGCCTTGGAGACGACCTCACCGGCTCTCAGGACGAGTTGCTCCAGGACGGAGAACTCCTTGGTGGTGAGGGTGATCTCGTCCTCGGCGAGGAACACGCGGCGGGCGGCGGTGTCGACCTTCAGTTCGCCGACCTCGTGCACGGGAGAGGCGCCGCCCGAGGGGCCGCGCCGCCGCAGCAGCGCCTTCACCCGGGCGACCAGGACGACGTACGAGAACGGCTTGGTCAGGTAGTCGTCGGCGCCCGTGTCGAGGCCCTCGGCCTCGTCGTACTCGCCGTCCTTGGCGGTGAGCATCAGGATCGGCACGTCGTGGCCGGCGGCGCGCAGGGCGGCGCAGACCCGGTAGCCGTTCATGCCGGGCAGCATGATGTCGAGGATCACGAGGTCGTACGACCCCTCGCTCGCCCGGTGGAGTCCGTCGATCCCGTCGTGGACGACGTCCACGGCGTACCCCTCGGCCGTCAGGCCCTTGGCCAGCGACACCGCGAGCCGCTTCTCATCTTCCACGATCAACAGGCGCATGCGCTCAGCTTGGCAAACCGAACCTGAAGCGGTCTTCAGGGGGCTTCAGGTCCGCTTCAGCGTCGGTCGGCCAGATTGGTTCCCGTCGAAAGCAGACGAGGCGGATAAGCCAGACAAGCCCTCTGCAACCGGCGACATCATCCGTAACTGGTTGCAGCCAGTCGCATCCTGGAGGAACCCCATGAAGCGCAACATCGTCATCGCCACCATCACGGCCGTCGCCCTGATCGGCGGCGGCACCGCGACCGCCATCGCGGTCGCGGGTGACGACGAGGCGCCGGCGAAGAAGACCGTGTCGGTGTCGAACGACGACAACGGCCGCGACGACGTGAACGACGACTCCGACGACACGGCCCAGGAGAAGGCGGACGACAGGGCCGAGGACCGGGCCGCCCGCGACACGGACCAGGACGCGGACGACAAGGCCGAGAACGCGGCCGAGGCGAAGGCCGGTGGGGTCACGGCCGCCGAGGCGATCGCCACCGCGCTGAAGGCCAAGGCCGGTACGGCCGTCTCCGCCGACCTCGACGACGAGGGCACCAACCTGGTGTGGGACGTCGATGTCCTGACCGCCGGTGACAAGTGGTTCAGCGTCCAGGTCGACCCGAGCACCGGCAAGGTCCTCGGCACGCACGCCGACCGCGACGACGACGGTGACGACGCCGCCGAGACCCGGCAGATCCGGGACGCGCTCAAGGGCAGCTCCGTGACCGCCGCGGAGGCCGCCGAGGCCGCCGCCGACAAGGGCACGGTGACCTCCGTGGACCTCGACGAGGAGAGCGCGGACCAGGCCTGGGAGGCCGACACCACCGCCGCCGACGGCACCGGCAGCGACTGGAGGGTGAACCTCGACTCCGGCAAGGTCACGGCCGACCGCACGGAGGACTGACCCTCTCGGCCCCCTTGAACCACCGGGAGGACGACCCGGCCGACCCCCTCGGCCTGACGTCGCCCTCCAGGAGGACCGGCGCTCTCCCCCCACACCCCATGAGCCCGACTCCTCCTTCCACACCGGGAAGCCCGACACCTCACCCCCCCAGAGGTGCGCGGCCTCCCTCACCCCCAGGTAGGGGCACCCGACACCGGGTGCCCCTACCGCCGTTCCTGCGGTCGGCTCACCTCACGGCGCTTCCGCCGCCCCCGCCTCCGCGCTCATCACCCGCCCGGTCGTGTGCCCCTCCGCCTCCGGCCCGTCCGCACGGCCTCCCCGGCTCCCCACGCCCACGACCGCCGCCGCGAGCAGGGCCGCAGCGCCCGCGAGGGCGAAGCCGAGGGCGGGCGAGACCCGGGACACCAGCAGCCCGGAGGCGGCCGCCCCCGCCGAGATGCCCGCGTTGACGGCCGTGTTGACCCAGGCGCCGGACCGGGTGCGGGCCGTGGGCGGGGCGGAGGCGTCGGCGACGAGGTACGCGGTGGTCAGGGCCGGGGCGACGAAGAGCCCCGCGCACACGACCGCGCCGGTGAGGACGGCGAGGTTGGGGGCGAGCCCGGCACCCGCGAGGGCGAGCCCCAGCCCCGCCGTCAGCAGCGACAGCCGTACGCGAGCACCGGAGCGCCACTCGACCGCGCCGTACAACAGCCCGCCGACCGCGCTCCCGGCGGACAGCGCGGCGAAGATCCAGGCCACCACGTCGTCCCCGTGGCCCCGCTGCTCGGCGAAGGCCAGCACCAGCAGGTCGAGCGCACCGAGCGACAGCCCGACCCCGGCGGCCGCGACGACGGGCGGCACGACCCCGGAGACGACCCTCGAACTCCGTCGGCCCGCAGGCTCGTTCGGCACCGCGCCCCGCCCCGGGACACGCGCCACGGCCGGGGAGGCGACGAACCCGAGGGTTCCGACCGCCACCAGCACGGCGCCCATGACCACGGCGACGGCCGGAGCGGCGATCTGCACCACCGCGCCCACCACCAACGGCCCCGACACGAACAGCAGTTCCTCCGCGACCCCGTCGAGGCTGTACGCGCGCGTCAACAGCCCCCGGTCGGCGGCGAGTTCGCTCCACACCGTGCGCATCGTCGGCCCGAGCGGCGGCGTACAGGCGCCCGCCGCCACCGCGACCGCGCCCAGCACCGGGGCCGAGGCGCCCGGCCGCCAGGTCACCACCGCCAGCAGGCCGAGCAGCGCGGCGTACAGCGAGACCATCGGCGGCAGCGCCCGACGGGGGCCGTACCGGTCGACGAGTGCCGCCCGGGCGGGCGACAGGAAGACACTGGTGGCCCCGAACAGGGCCATGACCGCGCCGGCGACGGCGAACGACCCCGTCGCACGGGTCACGGCGAGCAGCACGGCGACCGGCACCATGCCGTAGGAGAGCCGGCCGACGAGTGCGGCGGCGAAGGTGCGGCGGGCGTACGGGAGGCGGAGCACCGCGGCGTACGACGGCCGCGGGGAGATCGCGGACATACGAAAGGTTCCTCACCGGGAGGCGTGAAGGGGACACCGATGCCCCGCGCGGCGACGGAACGACGTCGCCTGCGGGGGGCGTCTCTACGCAAGGTGAGTGAACACGCGGCCAAGCTAGCAGTTCGCGAGAGAGCTCGGGGGTCCGGGTACGCGGGGAACTGCGCGAACGGGGTCCGGTCTTCAGGGGCGCGGGGAACTGCGCGAACGGGGTCCGGTCTTCAGGGGCGCGGGGAACTGCGCGAACGGGGGACAGGCTCTTAAACGGTACTGCGGTTGTCTGCGACAGGCTTAGTAGAGACATGGGTGAAGGGCGTAGACTTAAAAAAAAAATG
>NZ_JARGEE010000322.1:0-10639 GCF_033794485.1 Streptomyces sp. MB09-02B | reverse complement strand
CTCCTCCACAAGGTCCCCTCCCCCACACCGACGGCCCGCCGCCGCCACCCGGAACGCAGCGGTTCACCCGTGGCGCAGAAGTAGGGCCGGAAAAGAGCTGGGCGAGGCGAGGGCCGGGAGGGGGACCTGGCCGCTGTCGCGGTCCCGGGACACTTCCGTGGCACCGGAGTACAACCTTCCGCCATACCCGGTCGTCTCACCCGATACCAGCGCTACCGCAGCGTTGCGGGAACAAGGGGGGACGACATGCGACGAATCGGAGCCGCGGTTCTGGCACTCGCGCTCGCGGGGACCGCGATCGGGACGGCGACGGCCACCGCGAGTGCCGCGCCCGGGGGTGCCGCGCGAGCCGCCGCGGCCTGCCCGACGGGCTGGGGCAGTGGCGTCAAGGGCAGCCCCGACAGCGGTGCCGTGCCGCTGACGGACATCAGGACCGGCCGGCACGACTGCTTCGACCGCATCGTGTTCGACGTGCCCGACGGCGGCGACCGCCTCGGCTACTGGGTCCACTACGTCGACCGGCTCCACCAGGTCGGCTCCGGCGACCCGATACCGGTGACCGGCGGAGCCATCCTGGAGATACGGGTCGCCGCGCCGAGCTACGACCCCGAGACGGGCGGGGTCGTCTACCCGGGCAAGGTCGCCAAGCCCCTCCCCGGGGTGGACCTGACCGGCTACCGCACCTTCCGTGACACCCGCTTCGCCGGCAGTTTCGAGGGCGAGACCCAGATCGGCCTCGGCGTCCGCGCCCGGCTGCCGTTCCGGGTGCTCCAACTCTCCGACCGCCTCGTGGTGGACGTGGCCCACAGCTGGACGTAGTCGCAGGCGGGGTCGAGCTCCCCTCCCGGACCGCCCTCCACGGCCTCCCGCACCTCCGGGTGCGGGTCGTCGGCGAGGCGGTCCGGCAGCGAGCCGACCCCGGGGGTGGACCCGTGGGCGACCGCCTGTACCAGGTCCTCCCGCACACCGGGGCCGGGGTGCACAGCACGATGCGCCAGACGGTCCAACGGCCCCGGCGGCGCGCACAAAGACCCCACACGGCGCCCACGCCGGACGTCTGGTCGAAGCGGCGAGGTTCGGCGACAGCGTCCCCATCCACGCCTTGCTGCGAGCCGGGGCTCGCTCCCAGACAAGCAACACTGAGGGCACCACGCCCCAGGGCCCACGGGCTACGGGCGGCGGGCCAGGAAGTGTGTGTCGAGGAAGCCGCGCTCGGACGCTGGGTCGTGGAGCAACCGAGCCACCGTGACGAGCCCGGCCTCGGACAGCGACTCGGCAAACTGCTCCGCCGGCCAGCTATAGGCGGGCGCCACCTTGTGATCGAAGCGGACAGGCTCCGGCCCCTCGGTCCCGAAGAGAGACACCAGGAGCAGACCCCCTGGTACCAGAACACGCGCCTGCTCAGCGAGTAGAGCGGGCAGTTCTTCAGGTGGGGTATGGATCATCGAGTAGTGGGCCAGCACTCCACCGAGCGCGCCGTCCTCGGCCGGCAGGGCCTCCATTCGCGCTTCCTCGAACCGCAGCGCCGGCTGGGCCCGCCTGGCGTGGTCGACCATGGCCGGCGAGAGGTCGACCCCGAAGGCGTCCAACCCCAAGTCGTGCAGCATGGCCGTCAGATGACCGGGCCCGCACCCGACGTCGGCTACCCGCAAGTTCCCCGTGTCACGCACGAGCTCGGCGAAGGTGCCGATCATGTTCCGGGCGAACGGCCGCGTCTCCAACCGACTGGTGAACATCGACGCATACAGCTCGACGACCCCGTCGTAGGCCGCCCTGGTCTCATCATGGTGTTCTAACACGGGCAGGAAGCTAACACCCCCGGTGTTCACCGCCGTTCTCCGACCCATACCGGCCCTTCCCCTCAGGACTTGGAACTCGCGCAGATAGGCTCGATGGGGCACCTCGGAACTCGATGGGGCACCTCGGAAGTAGAAGAGGAACAGGCCCTGGCGATCATGGAGTTGCGACGCTCTGTGATCACCGGGAGACCTGTGCCTGCCTTGCCATCATGGCTGACCGAATTCCTGTGGGACCAATTCGCGGCGCTGCTGCCACAGCGGCCCGCCTACGATCCGACTCACCCGCTGGGCAGCCACGGCACGCGGATCGGCGACCGGACCATCTTCGACAAGCTGTTGCAACTCCTCCTTTGCCAGTCTTGGAACTCAGGCAGTGCACGGACTCGCGGCGGGGCGCCGCCCTGCGGTGAACGCGGCGGGCGGGACACCCATGAAGTGGCGGAACTCGGCCGTCATGTGGGACTGGTCGTAGTAACCCGCCGTCGCGGCGATGTCCGACCACCGGCCGGCATCGGCCGCGAGCACGGTGCGAACGCGGTCGATGCGTGCGAAGTGCTTGGGGGACAAGCCGGTGCCGGCGGTGAACAAGGTGTGCAGGCGGCGCTCACTGATGTGCAACCGGGCCGCGGTCGTGGCGACAGTGGCACCGACCAGGAGTTCCCCAGGGGGTAGGTTCCGCGTCACGTATTTCGGCTCTGGCGCTGATCTTGTGACGCAGTCGGTGTCAGCGGTGACTGTGATCATGGCTCGCGTGTTCTTCGCGGAGTTTCGAGGTGCTGTTCCCTCATCTGGCCGGTGTCGTGGTGGAGTTGGTCGAGCGTGCCGTGGCCGGGGTGGTCACGATGCACGTGCGGGCCCGCTCGGCGGGCGCGGACTGCCCGCACTGCGGTAGTGCGTCGGGCCGGGTGCACGGCCGGTATGTGCGACGGCTCGCGGACGCCGCGGTCGGTGGGGCCAGAGTGGTGATCGAGCTGCTGGTGCGGCGGTTCAAGTGCCCGAACCCGGCGTGCCCGGCGGTGACGTTCGCCGAGCAGATCGCGGGGCTGACGAGCCCGCATGCCCGCTACACGCCACTCGTGCGTGAGCAATTGACTTCGATCGCTTTCGCACTGGCCGGCCGCGCGGGAGCCCGCCTGGCCGGGGTGTTGGGCCTACGTGTCGCCAAGGACACCTTGTTACGTCTGGTCCGTGCCACGCCGGAAGAAGCCGTCGGACAGATCCGCGTCCTCGGCGTCGATGATTTCGCGCTGCGGAAGGGCGACTCGTACGCCACGATCCTGGTGGACCTGGAGAGACGGCGCCCGGTGGACGTGCTGCCCGGCCGGGACGCCGAACCGCTGGCCGCATGGCTGAAGAACCATCCGGAAATAGAGATCATCTGCCGGGACCGGGCCGGGGCTTATGCCGAAGGCGCCCGCAGCGGCGCCGCGCAAGCGGTACAGGTTGCCGACGCCTGGCATCTGTGGCACAACCTCGGCGAGGCCGTCGAAAAGACCGTCTCCGCCCACCACGCCTGCGTCCGCGCAGGGTTCGAGAACACCGCACCGGCAGCCCCGCCGACCAGCGACGACATCTGGCAGACACCACCGCCGGCACCGGCTGCCGAGATGCTCGACGTCTGCGGACGCGAACGCCCCCTGGTGACCCGGACCAGGGAACGCTACATCGCCGTGCGACAGCTCCTCGAGGACGGCAGCACGCTGGAGAACATCTGCCGGACACTGCAGCTGGACCGGTCCACCGTGCGCCGCTTCGCCCGCGCCACCAGCATCGACGAACTGCTGATCAAAGCGACCAACCGCTCCACCATCCTGGACGAGTACGTGTCCCACCTCCACCAGCGATGGAACGAGGGCTGTCACAACAGTGCCCAGCTCCACCAGGAGATCGTCACCCTGGGCTTCGCCGGAAGCATCCAGACCGTCCGCCGCTACCTCCGCCCGTTCAAGGCCGCCACCGCCACGCCACCCACACACCGCCCGGCTCCACGGCCCCGCCGCATCGTCCGCTGGATCATGACCGACCCCGGAAATCTGACCGCCCATGATGCCGCCGACCTCAAGGAGATCCGGACCAACTGCCCCGAACTCGACGCCGTCACCCACCACGTCCGCGACTTCGCCGCCATGATGCGTGACCTGCGGGGCGACCAACTGCCCGCCTGGATGGAGCGCGTCCTCGCCGACGACCTGCCCGCTCTCCACTCCCTGATCAACGGACTGAGCCGCGACATCGACGCCGTCACCGCCGGACTCTCCACCCCCTGGAGCTCCGGCCAGGTCGAAGGGCAGGTCACAAGGACGAAACTGCTCAAAAGGCAAGGATATGGACGAGCAAACCTTGACTTCCTCCGCAAGCGCGTACTCCTCACGCCCTGAGGCTGCTCAAGCAGGTCAAGACGGCCTTGATACCAGGGAAGGCTGCGCGGTGAAGCCGGCTCAATAGCGGTGGTTGGGCCAGTGCGGGTCCTCCCAGCGGGCGGGGCCGGTGAGTCCGATGAGTCGTATGCGGTGAAGCAGTTCCTCGGGAGCGTCCTGGGCTTGAAGCCGCGCAGGGGCGTGACGGACCAACCAGGCCGCGAGCTCGGTGCGCAGGTCATCTGCGTTGTCCCACGCGTCCCATGGAAGTTGATCGCCCAGAAGGTCGTACTCCCAGTGGGCAGCCGCTTCGGTCAGGTGCCGGTCGGCAACGCGGTCTTCGAGTGCCTCCCAGGTGTTGAGCCAAGGACTGAGCGTGGCAGATGCCTCGGCGCACAGCGCGAGGACCTCATGCACGGGGACTGCCGGCTCCGATGCGGCGAGGGTGTGAGCCCACCAGGCACGCAGGAACTCCCACACCGCCGCGCTCTGGTGCGCAGGCCATTGCCGCCAGTGGCCGCGAATGAACGAACGTCCGACCTCGTGCATGCCAAACATGGGCTCCACGAGGCCACTGACCAGCGCCCTGGCGAATTGAGGCAGGATACGGCGCAGCACCGCGCCGTGGTCGTTCCAGTCGGGGGCATCCCAGGTGCGACGCAGAAGGTCCGGGTCGAGCACCACGTCCGGGACCTTCAATTGCGCAAGCTCTTCTTCGCTGCCCCAGTGACAGTCACACTGGGTCTCATCGCTGCGGGCGGTCATTCCGCGAAAGGTGACGTCCAAGCAGTCCAGAGCACGGTCGAGTCGGAGCCGTGCGGGAGTGTCGTCGGGGTTCATCGTGTCGGCACAGCCTCAGGGGGACTCCGGGTGGCTTCCGCCAACCGAAGATCACAACCTTACCGGGCCCCATCAGCCATCGTCACGGCAGTTACCCAGTTTCCCAGCCGCTTACGATGGCCAGGCAACCAGTCACAAGATCAGCGCCACAGCCCGTATTTCCCCACCCCCGCGGTCACGTAATTCCGTTGCCGAGACCGTAGTCAGGTCTCAGCATCCCGGGCATTTCGGCCCGGAAGGTCCGTCACATCACCCAAGCGTGGCTTCGGCTTGAGTACGGTCTCTCGCTTCCGTCTGCTGCTGGTGCGGCAGGGTTGCGCCACCTGCCCGCCCCGCGCTCGCCCTGCGGCGGGTGCGGTTGACGCGGGTCTTCTGGTCGGCTCCACGAGGCTTCGACACCACCGGGGCGGTGTCCTGGTCTCCGGCCACTCCGGTACCAGTTACTGCGGCTGCCGCGAGCGCGGCGAGGTTGAGTGCGGCGTTGTCGTCCCGGTCCAGAACCAGACCGCAGGCGTCGCATTCGTAGGTCCGGACGTGCAGCGGCAGCTTGGCTTTCACCGCGCCGCACCCGGAACAGGTCTTGGAGGAGGGGAACCAGCGGTCCGCCGCGATGGTGCGGGTGGCGTGGCGGAGGCGGGTCTTGTAGTCGAGCTGGCGGCGGATCTCGCTGAATCCGGCATCGGCGATGCGGCGGGCCAGGCGCCGGTTCTTGAGCATCCCGGCGACGTTCAGGTCTTCGACCACGACTGTGCCGTACTCGGCCGCCACCTTCGTGGTCAGCTTGTGCAGGGCATCGGCGCGGAGGTTCGCCACGCGGTGATGCAGCTTGTTGCGGGCGGCGTTGGCCTTCTCCCACCGCTTCGACGGCTTCTGTCCGGTGCGCCGGTCGGGGCCTTGGCGGTGGGAGACGGTGCGGGAGGCGCGGCGCAGCTCCTTGCGTGCCCGTTCGTAGTGCCCGGGGTTGGGAACGGTGCGGATCTCACCGGTGCTGTCGGCCATCACCGCGAGGGTTTTCACGCCGAGGTCGATACCGACCGTCGCGTCCGGGCGCGCCACTCGTTCGAGGTCGCGTTTGACCTCGGTCTGGAAGGAGACGAACCAGCGTCCGCGTTCGTGCCGGACGGTCGCGGACAGAATGCGGGCGGTCCCGGCCTTGACGCGGGCGAGGAGGCCGCTGGTGGGCTCATGGACGCGGATCGTCCCGAGCCGGGGCAGTGTGACGTGCCGGCCATCGGTATCGACGCGGATCGTGCCGGTCGTGAACCGGCAGGCCAGGCGCGCTTTCCGCTTCGACTTGAACCGGGGCGTGCCCATCCGCTTGCCGCGCCGCTTGCCCTGCTTGGACTTGGCGTAGCTGTCGAACGCGGACGACGCGTTCGCCAGGCCGGTAGAGTACGCCTCCTTGGAGTTCTCCTCCCACCAGGCGGCGAACCTCAAATCGGTCGTCTTGGCCTGGTTGAACGCCTTCCGCAGCGACGGCAGCGACCACGGCCGCCACTCGGTCAGCCCCGCCTCGGCGATGCCGTACGTTTCCTCGGCCTCGCGCTGCCACCAAGAGGCGGTAACCCAGCCGACAGCCCAGTTGTACGCGGCACGCGCGGCACCGCAGTGCGAGCGCAGCGCGTGCTCCTGGGTGGCGTTCGGGTCCAGGGCGAACCGGTACGCCTGCACGACAAACCCGGGCTGCGGCTGGAACTTCTTCACTCGGCGGCCTCGCCGGTCGCTACCGCGACCGCGCGGGCGGCCCGGTTCTTCGCCGCCCCCCGTCCGTACAGGCGGGCGCACATCGAGGTCAGTACCTCGGTGATGTCCCGCACCAGGTCATCGGCGGTCTCGGTGGGGTCGAGGACGACCAGGCGCCGCCCGGATGCGACCAGGACGGCTTCGAGGTGTTCGACGCCGAACCGGGCCAGCCGGTCGCGGTGCTCCACCACGATCACCGCCGCCTGCGGGTCGGACAGCAGGCGGTGCAGCTTGCGGCGCCGCCCGTTCAGCCCTGAACCCACTTCGGTGACGACCTCGGCAACGGCCAGGCCCAGCCTGTTCGCGCCGGACACGACCCGGGCGGCCTGCCGGTCCAGGTCACTCTTCTGGTCGGCGGACGACACGCGGCAGTACGCCACGACCCGCCCATGCGACTGGACGGCGACCTCGTCGACCAGCCACGTCCCGGACGGCGCCTGGCGAACGGGGACGGGCATCTTCCCGTCCTTCACCCACCGCCAGGCGGTCTGGTAACTCACGCCCTGCTGACGCGCCCACTCCGAAAGCTTCACAAGGTCACGCTAATCGAGACATGTGACTAGAGATGACTAGAGATGACTAGAAAATCTGTAGCAGCTTTCACCCCCATGGGGACGACGGGTGGCGGGGGCCATAGTCCTGGCCCGCCCGCTGAAGCACAGGAGCTGCTGCCAGCGGCATGGCCTGCTGTTCGTTGAGGGATATCGGCCGCCCGCCCTGCAACACTCCTACTTCCAGCAGTACGCCGACGAACTGCGGGCCGCCACGAGCCGGTACGTCTCCCCGCCCGAGATCGCCGCCACAGCGCCGGCGGGGCAGTCGCCCTCACGCTCATGTCCGCCGACTGACAGGAAACTCGACACGGGCCCGGCACACGTGCTCTACGGTCCGCGTGACCTCGACGCGTTTCCCTGACCGTGGCGCCTGATGTACAGGGGCTGGCGCGGTTTCTCGGGCTTCTTATGTGATAGGACGGCTGCCTCAACATGTGGGGGGCGCATGCGGCACGTACTGGTCTGGCTGGTGCGTCTGAGCGCGCTCGGCGCGTGGGGTGCGGCCGCGGTCGCCTGCTGGCAGCTGCTCGGGAGCGGGCCTGTGCCGCGGCCTTTTCGTGAGCCTCTGGTGTGGGGTGCCGTCGCTGTGGGGTGTGCCGTGCTTCGGGTGGTGGCGTTGTGGGCGCTGCGGGTGCCGGCGGCAGCGGCCTGGTGGCGGAGGCGTATGAGCGTCGGAGTCCCTCTGGCCAAGGCCCCGAGTGCCTGGGGCGACCCCCGCGCGCTCTCCTTCGTTGACTCCGTGCTCTGGGTCAAGCTCCGTACCGCCGCCATATGGCTGCTCGTGGCCTTCTCGGCAGGGGTGTTCTTCGCCGCGATGATGACCTCACCCGACTGGGAGGAGCGGGTCGACGCCCTACGGGACGCCGGTGCCGAGGTGAGCACCGCGACCGTGGTGGCGCGGCAGGGGCAGGTGCGGGAGGTAATCAGTGACGGTGACCTGGAGGGATACACCTCCGACCTCGTCGTCTCCGTGCCCGGCGGTCCCGAACGGCTCGCCGTGCCGGACGCGTTCACATACGACAAGCCCGTCGAGGGGGCCGAGGCCGACGTCCTGTGGGCCGGTTCGGGCGGTTACGTCGACGACCGCAAGCACCTGCCCACGCTTGCCGCGGGACGCTGGGCGGCCTTCCCGGACGATGAGAACGGCGACGCCGCGCTGGTGGCGTTCGTCATCCTTGCCGGCATCGGGGGCGCCGTACTGACTCCCTGCTTCACGATCGGGGCCCACGCCGGCCGCCTCCAGCGGCTGGCCTGGTCGCCGTTTGCCCAGACCGTCCGAGCCGTGCCCGCGGTGGGGGTGTTCGTCGGCTTTCGGCCCCTGTTGCTGGGGCGGGAGGCGACCCTGACGGAGATGGCTTTCGCCGGGGGTGGTTTCCTGCTCGTCCTGGCCGTGTACATCGGCACGTCGATGCGCACGCTGCGGTGAGGTCGCTTCACATGTCATCGGGGGGATCTGTGCGTTCGGCGCTGATATGGCTCGTACGGCTGTGCTCGCTCGCGGCGTGGGTCGCGGCCGCCGTCGCCTGCATGTGGCTGCTGGGGGCCACCGCCATGGCCCGGCCCTGGCACGAACCCTTCGTGTGGGGTGCCGTCGCCGTGGGGTGTGCGGTGGTGCGGGTGGTGGCGCTTTGGATGCTGCCCGGCGAGCCCAAGGCCGACGGTTTCACGGACGAGTCCTGGGTCAAGCTTCGCACCGGTGCCCTCTGGGTCATCGTCGCGTTCTCCTCCGCCGTGTTCGCCGCCGCCCTCCTGACCTCGTCCAACGCGGGCGAGAAGCTCGATGCCCTGCGCGACGCGGGCGCAGAGGTGAACACCGCGACGGTTGTGGAACGCCAGTCGACACGGCAGGAGTTGAGCGAAGGCGTCGTGAAGGGGTACGTGTCCCGGCTCGTGGTCTCCGTGACCGGCGGTGCCGAACGGCTCACTGTGAGCGGCGCTTACACGTACGAGAAGCCCGGCAAAGGCACCGAGGTCGACGTCCTGTGGGCCCGGTCCGACCCTGGTCTCGGCGGTTACGTCAACGAGAGCAAGGACCTGCCCACGCTCGCCGAGGACTCCTGGAAGGCCTTCCAGGACGACGAGTTGGGCTTGGGCTCGCTGATCGCCTTCATCGTCGTCGCGCTCATCGGCGCGATCCTGACCCCTGTGTTCACCCTCGTGCCCGACGCCGGCGACCTTCAGGAGGTGGCCTGGTCGGCGCCATTCCAGACCACGCGCACTGCGCTGACCGCGCTGGTGTTCTGGGGCTGGAGTCCCCTGATGCTGGGGATCCAGCCGAGCCTGCCGCAGATGCTCATCGCCGTCGGCAGCTCCTGCCTCGTCCTGCTGGGGTACGTCCTCACGTCGCTCCGCAGCTTCGGCTGACGTACGACGACGCCCTTTGACGACGCGCCGCTGGAGGAGTGGGCACAGCGCCGCGAGGCCCGCCGGCCCGCGCCCGGGGACCGCAGGGCGGTCCCCCTCGGCGACGGGCCCGAGCGTGGCGGGCATGTCGATCCGGATGCCCCGCGCGGGATGCTGGAGTGGGACGGTCATCAGTGGGTTCCCAGCGGTGTGGCCGACGACCACGCCACGGCCGTGGACGAGAGCGGCCAGCAGAATGCGGCGGAGCGCGTACCCCTCCCGCGCTCCACCGCCCTACCTCCCGCCCCCGAGCGGCCGTTCCGCCCCACCAAGGTCTTCCCCCGCCCCTGACGCAATGTGGTCCTTCCATGCCTCGTTCGCGTACCGGCGCCACCGGGCAGGCAGGGAGGCCCCCCTGCGGGGGCAGCGCATGACGCTGGCACCCCCGGGCACCGACCGCACCCGACCACGGCCTCGTCCACCACCGGCTCCGCCCGCCCCGCCGCCCGCCGCCGCCCGTCACCGGACGGGACGGCTTGTAGTGTCCGCACGGTGGAGAGATCGAATGAATGTGTGAACGACGGCGCGGACGCGACGCTGCTGGACGTGTTGCTCCAAGCGGCGCGGGAGACCCCCGGCCAGACCGTCGTGCACGTCCGGGGGGACGGCGGCGAGCACACCGTCACCTTCGCCGAACTCCGCGACGACGCACTCCGCGTGGCCGGGGGCCTGCTCGCGGCGGGCGTGACCCCGGGCACCCCGCTGCCGCTGGTCGCCGACCGGGGCGACACCTTCCAGCCCCTGTTCTGGGGCGCGCTGGCGGCGGGGGCCGTCCCCGTCCCCCTCGCGCCGGAGCCCCGCCGGATCGGCACGGTGTGGGAACTCCTCGGCAGGCCGCCCGTGCTGACGGACGACACATCGACGGCCACGGTCCGCCGCGTCGACCCTTCCCTGTGGGTGCTGCGGCTGGACGAGCTGCGGCAGGGTCACCCGCCCCGGGACC
>NZ_JARGEE010000321.1:0-10641 GCF_033794485.1 Streptomyces sp. MB09-02B | reverse complement strand
CGCGCGGGCGGGGGGAGTGCACAGAGCCTGCGGTGCCGTCCCCGCTCGGGGGAGCCGAGCGGGGACGGCGGGCCGGTCTGTGTGCCCTGGCGTGCGGCACGTCACAGAAACTAGAAGTCGGAGCGAGCCGCTCCCAAGGGGGGATCCCCCTAGGGGAGTTGGGGAGGGAAAACCCTCGATGACCCGGGCCGGGGTTTGAGCCTAGGCTGGAGCCGCAAGGTCGCCGCCCGCACGAACGCCTCCGCGGCGCGGCAGACGACACGCAGACGGGAACGTGACGACAGGGCCCAGGTCCCGGGAGGGGCTCGTCAGCCGGTCCCGGGGAGGTCAGTTCGTACGGTGCCCCGCCGCCAGACGCACGATGTCCACACGCGACCGGATACCCAGCTTCCGGTAGACGCGCGTGAGGGTCGCCTCGACCGTCTTCACGCTGATGTACAGCCGGCCGGCGATCTCCCGGTTGGTCGCGCCCTCCATGACCAGCTCCGCGACCTGGCGTTCCGTCGCCGCGAGCACGGCGAGGGCGTCCAGCGCGGACGGGGCGATCGCGGGCTGCGGCGGGGGCGCCGGGGCGACCGAGGCCTCCTCCACCCGGCGCAGCCACGGCAGGGCACGGCACCGGCGGAACAGCCGGGACGCCTCGTCGTACGAGCCCGGCGCGGGCGTCCCCCCTGGCCGGGCGGGACCGAGGCCCTGCGGGACGGCGCGCAGCCCCGCCAGGGCGTACGCGGCCCGTGCCTCCTCCAGGCCGTAGCCGAGCTTGGCGAGCCGGTCCTGAGCCGACGTCAACTGTCGTACGGCGGCGTCCTGTTCACCCCGCGCCGCCCGCACCAGCGCCTCGGCGCGGTCGAGGACGGCGAGCACGCTCTCCCGCCCGAGCCGCAGCGCCTGCTGCCGGGTGACGTCGACGACGTCCTGTGCCTCCGCCAACTCGCCCACCCGCACCAGGGCTTCGGCGAGATCGCCGTGCCACCGGCCGCGCGCCGGGTCGTAGATCCCGAGCCCGTCCTCCAACTCCCGTACGCGACGCAGGGACTGGACCGTCCCCGACGCGTCCCCGGCCACCAACTGGGCGTGCCCGAGGGCGCCCAGGGCGCGGGAGAGGTACATCAGGTCGCCGTCCTGCTCGGCGCGGTCGGCGGCCTCGCGGGCGAGCGCCCGGGCCCGTTCGACGTCACCGCCGGCGGCCTCCGCGAGCGAGGTGAGCATGGCGGACGCGCCCTCGCCGATGCCGGAGTCCCGGGCCAGGACATAGCCCTCGCGGGCGAGGTCGAGGGCCCGGCCGCAGTGCCCGGAGCGCAGCTCGGTCTCGGCGAGGAAGCGCACGTAGTGCACCTCGCTCTCGACCATGCCGCGCCGGCGTACCTCCCGCAGCAGCGAGGTGATCGTGGCGCGGGCCTCGCCGAGCTGGTCGCTCATCATGAGCCAGCGGAAGCGGGTCGCGCCCGCCCCGTTGTGGTGGCAGGCGAGCAGCGGGTCCTGCGGCTCCTTCAGCGCCCGTTTGATCGTCATCGGGGCGTCCGGGTGGCCCATCAGCATCTCGGTCTGCGCCTGGAAGGCGAGTGCGAGCAGCTCGGTGCGCCGGTCCTCGGCGCGTCCGGCCAGTTCCGCCGCGCGCGCGGCCTCCTCCCGGCTCTGCGCGAAGTCGCCCTCCAGGACCAGCGCCCGCCAGGCCAGCTGGTAGCGGACCAGCCCGAGCAGCCGCGGGTCGTCGCCCGCGTCGGCGAGGACCTGCGGATAGACAGCGTCGACCTCGGCGAGGGACTGCCCGGCCGCGTCGATCACCACCATCCAGGCCCGGACCCGCTCGGCGGGCTCGGTGGCCCGGCTCAGCACCTCACGCGCGATGTCCCGGCCGAGGTCGTTCTCCCCGGCGGTGATCGCGTCCTCGGCCGCCTGCAACCGCCGCTCGTCCGGGCCGGGCGTCGCGTCCGCCGGGGTGTGCCGGGCCGAGAGCAGCCCCAGCTCGGCGGCGACCGAGGGCGCGCCCCGGTCCCGGGCCACGGCGGCGGCCTCGCCGAGCCGTGCGGCGACCTGGGGGTCGGTGCCCTGGGTGGCCAGCGCCAGGTGCCGGGCCCGTTCGATGGGGTCGACGGCGGCGGTGGACAGCGCGGCGTGGGCGGCCCGCCGCTCCTGCGCGGTCGCCTCGGCGTACAGCGCGGCCGAGACCAGGGGGTGCGCGAACCGCACGCCCGGTGCCTCCCGCTCCGGCGCGAGCAGGCCCAGCTCGACGGCCTGCGCGGTCTCCGCCTCGGCGTTCTCCCGCCCGGCGGCGCGCAGCAGGGCCACCGTGGGCCGGGCACCGGCGCTGGCGACCAGCAGGGTGCGGCGGGCCTCGGCCGAGAGCATGTCCAGCCGGTTCAGGACCAGGGTCCGCAGCGAGGTCGGCACGGGCAGCGGCTCGCCCGGACGCGGCGGGGTCGAGCTGTCGGCGAGGGCGCGGCCCAGCTCCAGCGCGAAGAGCGGGTTGCCGCCGCTGGTGCGGTGGATGTCCCGCACGGTCGAGCGGGGCAGACCGGTGAAGCCGCGGTTCTCCAGCAGCTCGGCGACGTGCGTGCGGGACAGCGGGGCGACCCGGAGGGCGAGGGTGTCGGGAGGGGACGCGCGTAGATACCTGTCCTGCTCGTGACCGTGAGGGTCGGTCGAGGTGCGTACGGCGCACAGCATGCGCACCGGCATCTCGCCGAGCCGCCGCGCGGCGAACCCGAGCAGCTCCACACTGGCCGGATCCAGCCACTGGAGGTCGTCGGCGACGATCAGCACCGGGCCCTTGGCGGCCAGCGCGCGCAGCGTCGACAGCACCGCCAGCCGCAGGGCCAGCCCGTCACGCTGGAGCGTGGACTCGCCACGGCCGGTGAGTGCGGACTCCAGCGCGGTGCGCTGTGGCGCGGGCAGCTGGTCGGAGACCTCGTCCATGACCAGCCCGAGCAGGTCGGTCAGGGCGAGGAACGGCAGATGGGACTCGGACTCGGTGGCCGAGCAGCGCAGCACCGTCCGTGCCGATTCGTCGTATTCGGCGGCCAGGGCACGCAGGACGGTCGATTTACCGATGCCCGCGGAGCCGTGCACGAGCACGCTGCCGCCCCGCGAAAGCTGCTCGCGCGCCCCCGCGAACAGCTCCTCCCTGCCTATGACCAGGTCGGGGCGGGGTCTCCCAGGCTCCTTGAACTCCCGTCGCACGGGCCACCGCTCCCCTCGAGTGTCGTGTCCGGGCCAATATTAGGCGTCCAGCCTTGGAATTTCGGAACGCGGCCCGGTGTGAGAAATAACAGGAAGGGTACGGCATATAGAATTTCACGTGCCTGTTACATGAAAGCCCGGCCGCGAGGGAGTCCGTGAGGGGGGCGGGGAACCGCGCGACGAGCCCCCGCCGGGCCGGCGGCGCCGCGACTCCGACCTGTGAGCGGTCCGCTACGGCAACACCCCCGCCCGCCGGGCGGCCACCACGGCCTCCCACCGCCCGTGCGCCCCGAGCTTCCGCATGGCCGACCGTAGATACGCCTTCACCGTCTCGGGCCGCAGCCCCAGCCGCTCCGCGGCGGCCCGGTTGCTCGCACCCGTCGCGACGCAGGCCAGCACATCCGTCTCACGCGCCGTGAGGGAGACCCGGGGGACACCCCCCGCCGCGGCGTTCTGCCCACCGGCCACGCCGGCCAGGCGCCCGCACACCCGCAGCAGCTCCGCCCGCAGGTCGGGATCGTCGACGCGCGGGGCGAGCGCACGCAGCGCCCCGTGTGCCTCCCGGACCTCCTCCCACGCCCCGGCCGAGTCCCCCTCGGGCGGGGCGGTCGCGGCCAGCAGGGTCCGTGCCTCGTCGCGCACCACCAGCGCCTGCTCCATGTCCCGTGCCGCGTCCAGCGCGGCCGACACCGTGCGGTCGCCCAGCGGCTGGGCCGCGCGCAGAGCGCCGTAGAGCACCCCGCGCACCTGACGCCGTACGACGACGGGGACCGCGAGGACGGAGCGGATGCCTTCGGCGGCGACCGCGGCGTCGTACTCGTGGCTGATCCGGCGCGATGCGGAGTAGTCGGTCACCCAGCAGGGCCGGGCCAGGGCCACCGCCTTGCCGCCGAGACCGTTCCCGGAGTGCACGGACAGACCCTGGAGCGAGGTGGTCCGGCTGCCCTGGAGTTCGCTGATGCGCAGTTGCCCGGAGCCGGGCTCGACCAGCCCCGCGAAGGCGAGCGGCAGCCCGGTGACCCGCCGCAGCCGGTGCAGCGCGCCGCGCAGGTCCGCCCGGCCCGACAGGGCCGACCCGACCAAATCCGAGGGATCCAGTGCCACGAACTCGCCCCTTCCGCGCGGCGCACCCCCGTTCGGGGGTAGTGAGACGTGTATCACGCATTACACGATGTCAGGCAACGGTCCGGCAATGAGGAGGACACATGTCGGCGAGGACGAGCGCCACGGAGGAGTTCCGGGCGGCCCGGGACTTCTTGCTGGCCCATCGCGAGGACTACGCCACGGCCTACAAGGGTTTCGACTGGCCCCGGCCCGAGTACTTCAACTGGGCGCTCGACTGGTTCGACGTGATCGCACGTGGGAACGACCGTACGGCCCTGCACATCGTGGAGGAGGACGGCACCGAGACCCGGCTTTCCTTCGCCGAGCTGTCCGAGCGCTCCTCGCGCGTCGCCAACTGGCTGCGGGACCGGGGCGTTCGCGCCGACGACCGCGTCCTCGTGATGCTCGGCAACCAGGCGGAGCTGTGGGAGACCGCCCTCGCCGCGATGAAGCTGCGCGCCGTCGTCATCCCCGCGACCCCGCTGCTCGGACCCGCCGATCTGCGGGACCGGGTCGAGCGCGGCCGGGTCCGGCATGTGATCGCGCGGGCCGAGGAAGCGCCCAAGTTCGCGGACGTGCCCGGCCGTTACACCCGCACCACGGTCGGCGGCACGGTCGACGGCTGGCGGCCCTACGAGCAGGCCTACGGCGCCCCCGCCCGCTTCGAGCCGAACGGCGCGACCAACGCCACCGACCCGCTGATGCTGTACTTCACCTCGGGCACCACCGCCCGGCCCAAGCTGGTCGAGCACACCCATGTGTCGTACCCCATCGGCCACTTGGCCACCATGTACTGGATCGGTCTGCGCCCCGGCGACGTCCATCTCAACATCTCCTCGCCCGGCTGGGCCAAGCACGCCTGGTCCAACCTCTTCGCCCCGTGGAACGCGGAGGCGACCGTCTTCCTCCACAACTACACGCGCTTCGACGCCGGCCGGCTGCTCGCGGAGATGGACCGCGCGCGCGTCACCACCTTCTGCGCCCCGCCCACCGTGTGGCGCATGCTCGTCCAGGCCGACCTCGGCACGCTGCGGACCCCGCCCCGTGAGGTCGTCGCCGCCGGTGAGCCCCTCAACCCCGAGGTCATCGAACAGGTCCGCCGCGCCTGGGGCGTCACCGTCCGGGACGGCTTCGGCCAGACCGAGACCGCCGTCCAGATCGCCAACAGCCCAGGCCAGGAGCTGAAGACCGGCTCCATGGGCCGGCCCGGCCCCGGCTACAAGGTCGTCCTCCTCGACCCCGTCTCGGGCGCCCCCGACGCCGACGAGGGCGAGATCGCCCTCGACCTCTCCAACCGCCCCGTCGGCCTCATGACCGGCTACCACGGGGACCCCGACCGTACGGCGGAGGCCATGGCCGGCGGCTACTACCGCACCGGCGACATCGGCTCCCGGGACCCGGACGGCTACCTCACCTACGTGGGCCGCGCGGACGACGTGTTCAAGGCCAGCGACTACAAGATCAGCCCGTTCGAGTTGGAGAGCGCCCTGCTGGAGCACGAGGCGGTCGCCGAGGCGGCCGTGGTGCCCGCGCCGGACGAGGTGCGGCTCGCCGTGCCGAAGGCGTACATCGTGCTCGCGGCCGGCTGGGAGCCGGGCCCGGACACGGCGAAGGTGCTCTTCGAGCACTCCCGGACCGTCCTCGCCCCCTACAAGCGCCTGCGCCGCCTGGAGTTCGGCGAGCTCCCGAAGACCGTCTCCGGCAAGATCCGCCGCATCGAGCTGCGCGAGGCCACGGCCGCGGGCTCGGACGCGGAGTACCGCGAGGAGGACTTCCGGTGACGGGCGACTCGTACACCCACGGGACGAGCGCGACCCCGCTGCTCGGCGACACCATCGGTGCCGACCTCGACCGGGCCGTCGCCGCCTGGCCGGACCGTGAGGCGCTGGTCGACGTGCCGTCCGGGCGGCGCTGGACGTACGCGCGTTTCGCGGCGGACGTCGACGACCTGGCGTACGCGCTGCTCGCGAGCGGTGTGGCCAAGGGCGACCGCGTGGGTATCTGGGCGGTCAACTGCGCCGAGTGGGTGCTCGTGCAGTACGCCACCGCCCGCATCGGCGCGATCATGGTGAACATCAACCCGGCCTACCGCACCCACGAGGTCGAGTACGTCCTCCGGCAGGCCGGGGTCTCGCTGCTGTTCGCCTCGCTCCGGCACAGGACGAGCGACTACCGGGCCATGGTCGAGCAAGTGCGTGGCAACTGCCCGCAGTTGAGGGAGACCGTCTACATCGACGACCCGAGCTGGGACGCGCTGCTCGCGCGCGGGACGCCGGTGCCCTACCCGGACCTGTCCTGCGACGAGCCGATCAACATCCAGTACACCTCGGGCACCACGGGCTTCCCCAAGGGGGCGACCCTCTCCCACCACAACATCCTCAACAACGGTTATTTCGTGGGCGAGTTGCTCGGCTACGGCGAGCAGGACCGGATCTGTGTGCCCGTGCCGTTCTACCACTGCTTCGGCATGGTGATGGGCAACCTCGCGGCGACCTCGCACGGCGCGTGCGTCGTCGTCCCGGCGCCCTCCTTCGACCCGAAGGCCACCCTGGAGGCCGTCGAGCAGGAGCGCTGCACCTCCCTGTACGGCGTACCGACCATGTTCATCGCGGAGCTGAACCTCCCCGACTTCGCCGCGTACGACCTCTCCTCCCTGCGCACCGGGATCATGGCGGGCTCTCCCTGCCCGGTGGAGGTGATGAAGCGGGTGGTCGCCGAGATGCACATGACGGAGGTCTCGATCTGTTACGGCATGACCGAGACCTCGCCCGTCTCCACCCAGACCCGGCGCGACGACGACCTGGCCCACCGCACCGGCACCGTCGGCCGCGTCCTGCCGCACATCGAGGTGAAGATCGTCGACCCGGCGACGGGAGTGACACAACCGCGCGGCAGTGCAGGGGAGTTGTGCACCCGCGGCTACAGCGTGATGCTCGGCTACTGGGAGGAGCCGGAGAAGACCGCCGAGGCCGTCGACGCGGGGCGGTGGATGCACACCGGGGACCTGGCGACGATGCGCGAGGACGGCTACGTCGAGATCGTCGGCCGGATCAAGGACATGATCATCCGGGGTGGCGAGAACATCTACCCGCGTGAGATCGAGGAGTTCCTGTACGGCCACCCGAAGATCGCCGACGTCCAGGTGGTGGGCGTGCCGCACGAGCGGTACGGCGAGGAGGTGCTCGCCTGCGTCATCCCGCGCGAGGCCGCCGAACCGCCCACCCTGGAGGAGCTGCGGGCCTTCTGTGACGGGCGGTTGGCGCACTACAAGATCCCCAGCGCGCTGCGGGTCCTGGACGCCTTCCCGATGACGGTGTCGGGAAAGGTGCGGAAGGTCGAACTGAGGGAGCGGTACGCCCCCGGATAGCCGTCGCTCAGGTGCTCGCGCCGGTGGCGACCAGTTCCGTCGCCGCGCGGTTCACCGGCTGCGGGGTGCCCGTGAGATCCAGGACGAACAGGGAGACGCCCAGGCCGTCGGCGCGGTCGCGGGCGTCGTCCGCGTACCCGGCGAGGGAGAAGTACACGCAGTCGGTGGACTCCGTCATGGCGGTCAGCCACAGGCACTCGACGTCACGCAGTGAGGCCGGGCGCACCGACGGGTCCACCTGGGCCAGGACACCCCGCGCGGCGAGCCCGATCCCCGCGGGCTGGCGCTGGTCGGCGCGGCGGATGTCCTGGTAGCCCAGCCAGCGCAGATAGACGGCGACGGCGGTGACCGCGTCGCGGGCCGTGCGGATGGTGACGGGCCTGAAGGTCGCCCGGGGGCCGTCGGCCGCTTCGGTCGCCTCCACGGTGGCGCCCGGGCCCAGCGACCGCGGGGCGCCGGCCACGGGCACCCGCAGCACGGTCCCGCAGAAGCAGCCCAGCTCGGGGTGGGGCCACTGGTCGACGCGGCCGCAACTCCCGCAGCGGACGGCGACCCAGTCCTCGTCCCAGGTGCGGTGGGTGACCGAGGTGGGGGCGGCGCGGTGGTCCAGGGCCGGGGCGACCGGGGCGCCGCACGCACAGGGATAGGCCGGGGCCGCGTATTGGTGCTCCCGCCCGCAGTCCGGGCACCGCACCGCCATGCTCTCGCTCATGCTCCCCACCCCACCGCCGGGCCCGTCGAAAACGCCTCCTCATCGTCCCCCGGGCAGCGCTGCTCCGGCAGGGAAACACCCCGAGACGCCGGGGCGGATTCCGCGGCCCGCGCCCTTGACGGCCCTGACCCGCCCCCTTGACGGTCCCTGAGCCGCCCCCTACATTGCTTCCAGATAGCAGAAAACAATTTCCGCAATGTGGAAGTGATGGCGTTTATGGCATTGCGGCAATCACACTGACGAGATCACGGAAGTGCTCACCGCGGGGCGCGACGGGAGCGCGAGTCCGGCAGCTGAAGCAGGAGTACGCAATGGCTCGTATGACCGCTGCCCGCGCGGCAGTCGAGATCCTCAAGCGCGAGGGCGTCCGTGACGCGTTCGGGGTCCCCGGCGCCGCGATCAACCCCTTCTACGCGGCCCTGAAGGCCGCCGGCGGAATCCAGCACACCCTCGCCCGGCATGTCGAGGGCGCCTCGCACATGGCCGAGGGGTACACCCGCACCCGCCCCGGCAACATCGGGGTCTGCGTCGGCACCTCGGGGCCCGCCGGCACCGACATGATCACCGGGCTCTACTCGGCCATCGGTGACTCCATCCCGATCCTCTGCGTCACGGGGCAGGCGCCCACGGCCGTCATCCACAAGGAGGACTTCCAGGCGGTCGACATCGCCTCCATCGCGGGGCCCGTCACCAAGATGGCCGTCACCGTCCTGGAGGCCGCGCAGGTGCCCGGCGTCTTCCAGAAGGCCTTCCACCTGATGCGCTCCGGCCGTCCCGGGCCCGTCCTCATCGACCTGCCCATCGACGTCCAGCTCACCGAGATCGAGTTCGACCCGGACACGTACGCGCCGCTCCCGGTCTACAAGCCGGCCGCCACCCGCGCCCAGATCGAGAAGGCGATCGGGATGCTGAACGCGTCGCGGCGGCCGCTGATCGTCGCCGGCGGCGGGATCATCAACGCCGACGCCTGCGAACTCCTCGTCGAATTCGCCGAGTTGACCGGTGTGCCGGTGGTCCCCACCCTCATGGGCTGGGGCGTCCTGCCCGACGACCACGAGCTGAACGCCGGCATGGTGGGCCTGCAGACCTCGCACCGCTACGGCAACGCCACCTTCCTGGAGTCCGACTTCGTCCTCGGCATCGGCAACCGCTGGGCCAACCGGCACACCGGGAAGCTGGACGTCTACACGGCCGGCCGGACGTTCGTCCACGTCGACATCGAGCCCACCCAGATCGGCAGGATCTTCGCCCCGGACTACGGCATCGCCTCCGACGCCAGGGCCGCGCTGGAGCTGTTCGTCGCCGTGGCGAGGGAGCGGAAGGCCGAGGGCCGACTGCCGGACCGGTCGGCCTGGGCTGCCGACGCGCAGGACCGCAGGGCCCGCCTCCAGCGCCGTACACACTTCGACGACATCCCGATCAAGCCGCAGCGTGTCTACGAGGAGATGAACAGGGCTTTCGGGCCCGAGACCCGGTACGTCTCCACGATCGGCCTCTCGCAGATCGCCGGCGCGCAGATGCTGCACGTCCACCGCCCGCGCCACTGGATCAACTGCGGGCAGGCGGGCCCCCTGGGCTGGACCGTGCCGGCCGCGCTCGGCGTCGCCAAGGCCGACCCGGAGGCGTCCGTCGTCGCTCTCTCCGGCGACTACGACTTCCAGTTCATGATCGAGGAGTTGGCCGTCGGGGCGCAGCACCGCATCCCGTACGTCCACGTCCTGGTCAACAACTCCTACCTGGGCCTCATCCGGCAGGCCCAGCGCGCCTTCGACATCGACTTCCAGGTCAACCTGGAGTTCGAGAACGTCAACTCGCCCGAGCTGGGCGTCTACGGCGTCGACCACGTCAAGGTCGCCGAGGGCCTCGGCTGCAAGGCGATCCGGGTGACCGACCCGGCCGACCTGGCCGACGCCTTCGAACAGGCCAAGAAGCTCGCGGCGGAGTACCGGGTGCCGGTCGTCGTCGAGGCGATCCTGGAGCGCGTCACCAACATCTCGATGTCCACGACGAACGACATCGGCAACGTGGTCGAGTTCGAGGAGATCGCGACGGAGCCGGGGCACGCGCCCACGTCGATCAAGCCGTTGCGGGTCTGAGGGGCGCGGGACGTGAGGAGCCGGTGGTGGCGTGTGGTCCATCGCCGGCTCCACCGGCGTCGGAGGGGCGGCCCATCCGAGGGAACGGGAAAGGGGAGACCCTGCTCCAGTGCGACCTCGCGTGATGCGAGCCGCTTTGTCGCGCTGGAGCAGGGCCTCCCCTGTTTCCCCCGGTTCACCCC
>NZ_JARGEE010000320.1:0-10696 GCF_033794485.1 Streptomyces sp. MB09-02B | reverse complement strand
CCCTACGGCTACACCCCCCAGCCCGCCTCCTCCGTCGTCGCGTCGGTGACGTCGGGAGCGGGCGCCGGGAAACTCTGAGAACCCGCCAACCCCCCATCCGCTCGGACAACAGAAGGAATCGGGACATGACTTCTGCAGCACGTCCGCGTGCCCGCACGCGCGCGCTGACCGGCACGTTCGCCGCGTTCAGCCTCTCGTTTGGCATGATCATGACTAGCGGGGCCACTCCGGCGAACGCCGCCACCTGGCCGTCCGCCAAGGGCAGTCAGCCGGTGTCCTCCACCATCTCGGTGTCCGGCACCCGGGACGGCGGCATGGTGCGCTACTACGGCAGCGGCGAGCTGGCCGGGGACGGCCAGGAGGAGGGCCAGGACCCGATCTTCAAGCTCGCGGCCGGCGCGACGCTGAAGAACGTCATCATCGGCGCGCCCGGCGCCGACGGCATCCACTGCGAGGGCAACTGCACCCTGCAGAACGTCTGGTGGGAGGACGTCGGCGAGGACGCGGCGACCTTCCGCGGCGGCTCCACCTACACGGTGACCGGCGGCGGCGCCAAGAAGGCGGCCGACAAGGTCTTCCAGCACAACGGGCCCGGCACCCTGAACATCTCCAACTTCGCGGTCAGCGACTTCAAGACGCTGTACCGCTCCTGCGGCGACTGCTCGACGCAGTACACCCGCAAGGTGAACCTCAGCAACATCGAGGTGACGGGGACGGGCTCCACCGCGCGCCTGGTCGGCATCAACGTCAACCGCGGCGACGTGGCGACCCTGCGGGGCATCACGATCCTCAACGACAGCGGCCGCAAGGTCATCCCTTGCCAGAAGTACAACAACAACTCCCCCGTCGGGACTGGCCCCGACAGCACCAACTGCAAGTACTCCACCTCGGACATCACCTACCGGTGACCCCGCTCGTCATCCACCGGTGAGTCCCCCGGCGGCCGGACGGAGCCTCCCCCCACGGGCCTCGTCCGGCCGTCGGCCTTCGCGCGGGACGATCGCCGTCACGTTCACGCCCCGCCCGTCCTCACCAGATCTTGCGTTCCCAGAGCGGGCCGATCCGCTCCCACTCCTCGTCCCACTGGTCCATCCGCCGCCGTTCCATACGGCCACGCACGAGCCGACCGCCCACGAAGGGCACGGCCGCCACGAACAGACCCGCGAGACCGCCCACGAGCCCGGCACGCAACCGGGCCTGCGACTCACTGGCGGGCTTGGTCACCAGCAGGCCCTCGGCGTCCGTCCAGACGGTGACCCGCGCTCCCATCAGACTGGCGGGGTCGACCCGGGCCTGCCCCTCCTGCCCGGAGCCGTCCGGCGCGGTCCAGCGGACCTTCGCCCACACCTTCTCCGTGGCCGTACCGCTCCGGCTGGACGGCTCGGGCGCGTCCTCCGTGAGGACCGCGCCGACCGGACGCCACTCGGCGCGCTGCCGGGCGAGGCCGGACTCCACGGAGTCGGCGGCCATGAAGCCCGCGGCCACCCCGCCGAACAGCGTCAGCGCCCAGGCGATCAGCACGACCCAGGACTCCAGCCGGTCGCTGCGCCTTCTGAGCGGGTTGCGCCGCCATCGCCACAGCCACACCTTCGGACCACGGAATGCCACCATCGGGGGCACCCTCCCTCGCACACGCAGGACTGCCGGACCGCTCTCCCATACGGCGGCGGCCCCCGCCCTGCTCATGCGATGTGGGTCACCCCCGCCCGTTCTGATCGGCCCCGGCCCGTCCCGCATCCGCTCACACACCCGCTGACCTGCGGCGGAGCCGTTCCGAGGGGTGACTGTCAGTGGTGGGGTGCAGACTGGCCGGTGACTGGGACGACGATGTCCGGGAGGTGGCCGAGATGGCTGAGGTACTGCTCACCGTGGGCACACGCAAGGGACTGTTCATCGGGCGGCGGCGGGGAGGCGCCTGGGAGTTCGACGAGACGCCGTACTTCAACGCGCAGGCGATCTACGCGGTCGCCATCGACACCCGTTCGGACACACCCCGGCTGCTGGTCGGCGGCGACAGCGCCCACTGGGGCCCCTCCGTCTTCCACTCCGACGACCTCGGACGCACCTGGACCGAACCCGCCCGGCCCGCGGTCAGGTTCCCCAAGGACACCGGGGCCTCGCTGGAGCGGGTGTGGCAGCTGCACCCGTCGGCCGCCGAACCGGACGTGGTGTACGCGGGCACGGAACCGGCCGCGTTGTACCGCTCCGAGGACCGGGGTGAGACCTTCGAGCTGGTCCGGCCCCTGTGGGAGCACCCGACGCGCGACAGGTGGGCCCCGGGCGGCGGCGGCGAGGGACTGCACACGATCCTCACCGACCGGCGCGATCAGCGCGCGATGACCGTGGCCGTCTCCGCCGCGGGAGTGTTCCGCACCGAGGACGGCGGGGCCAGCTGGTCGCCCTCCAACTCCGGTGTCTCGGCCGTGTTCCTGCCGGACCCGGACCCGGAGTTCGGCCAGTGCGTGCACAAGGTGACCCGGGACGCGACGACCCCCGACCGGCTGTACCTCCAGAACCACTGGGGCGTGTACCGCAGCGACGACGCGGGAGCGCACTGGGAGGACATCGGCGCCGGGCTGCCCTCCACGTTCGGTTTCGCCGCCGTCGCCCATCCGCACCGCGGGGACACCGCCTACGTCTTCCCGATCAACGCCGACGCGGACCGTGTTCCGGCCGACCACCGCTGCCGGGTCTTCCGCACGGCCGACGCGGGGAAGAGCTGGGAGCCGCTGGCGGCGGGCCTGCCGACGGACGACCACTACGGCACGGTGCTGCGCGACGCGATGTGCACGGACGACGCGGACCCGGCGGGCGTCTACTTCGGCAACCGCAACGGCGAGGTGTACGCCTCCGCCGACGACGGCGACAGCTGGCGGCAGTTGTCGGCCCATCTGCCGGACGTGCTGTGCGTGCGCGCGACGGTCGTCGGCTGAGCGGCCGCAGGGGGTCGCCGTCGCCGTCCGCGCACGGTCGCTGCTGTCCGTCAAGTCGCCCTGCGGACGGGCCCGTTCGGCATCGTAAGGTCATGTTCGATCAACTGGCGACCGCCGGTTGATCGTCATGGCCGTTACGGCAGGAGGGTGACGCCGCGGCACCACGACCGTTGCACGAAATCGTCGAAGAGGGCTGGGCGAAGGCTCTGGAACCGGTGGCCGGAAGGTTCGCCGGGATGGGCGACTTCCTGCGCGCGGAGATCGCCGCCGGTCGGTCTACCTCCCCGCCGGACGGAACGCCTTTCGGCCGGGACATTCTGCTTCAGCCTCGATTTCAACCTCGCCCTTTCGCGGATCTTGGCGAGGGGGGTCGCCGACTCCGTCTGCGAACCCCCCTCGCGAAATCTCGCCACCAGCCCCGTACGGCTCGACGGGTCGTGGACGGCGGTCGGTCCGGGTGTCAGCTCCAGGCGTTGAAGCCGATGTCGGACGGCTTGGCCTTGTTCAGGGTGTTGCGGAAGCGGTCGCCCTTGTCCTGGAGCGGGAAGTTGGCTTTGCCCCAGTCGGAGTTCGCCAGCGCGGTCCAGGCCGTCCTGTTCGTGCCCCACAGGCTGTCGTAGGGGACCAGGTTCGGGCGGTCCCAGTTGTCGGGGCCCCAGGCCTCCGCCTGCTCCTGGAACTTGGCGAAGCGGAAGGCGTGCGTGCTGCCGCCGTCCTTGTGATAGACGACCTTGAAGCGCTTGCCCACCCGCTCCACGTCGTTGAACCGCTTGGTGGTGTAGTCCCCGTGGGCGGAGACGGACACATAGCTGGGCCACTCGTCGTTGCCGTGGTACCAGACCACGGCGGCTTCCCAGTCGTGCCGGTGCCCGAAGGCGTCGGCGCCGGCGACGACCTGATCCTTCTCGAAGTACAGGGCGTAGACGATGCCGCACCAGCCGGTGCCCTTGTCGCACTTGGCCCGCGAGTAGGTGTTGGCGTTGCCGAGGTGGCCGGTCTGGCACCCACCTGTGATCGACCCGGAGTTCTTGAGACCGCCGTTGAGGTTGCCGCTCGCGTCGACGGCGGGCGCCGGGTAGCAGCCGTCCGAGTCGTAGTCGAAGAGCGGCTGGAACATCTCCTGCTTCGGGGCAACGGCGCCCAGGTACGGAAGAGGCCTGATCCCGTCGGCGTGGGCGTTGCCGGCCAGTCCGAGCGTCAGTGCGGCGACACTGCCGGTGACGAGCGCGGACCTGAGGAAGCGGGTTTTCCTGACCTTGGCTGTCTGGGACATACGAGTTCTCTCCAGGTGCTCGGTCTGCCGGGACCCTGGCGCTGTCCGCGCAGGGAATCCGGTGGGTCGCAACCGAGACTGGAGAGCGAAGAGTTGATTGAAAGCCCCTCCGGCCGGAGCCAATCAATTCCTCCGGACGCGTCGGAACGCCGGTCCGGGCATCGGCACGACGAAAGGGACCCTGTGCATCGTGGCCACCTGTCCGGTGGCACACCTCCGTTGGCCCTGCATCCGCCGATACGTCACGAGGACGTGTGTTTCCGAGGTCTTTCGTGTCGTATGGTCGCAGCCTTGATCGGCTCGCCGACGGTGCGGGAGGGAGTAGGTGCTCATGGGGCGCCCCGAAAGAACCCTGGACCCGACGACCGGTCCCATAGCCCGGCTTGCCCATGAGCTCCGCGGGGTGCGTAGAGCGGCGGGCAGCCCCTCCTACCGGCGCATGGCGGAGCGGGCCGGGTTCTCCGCGTCGACGCTGTCCCAGGCTGCGGCCGGCGAACGGTTACCCTCGCTCGCCGTCGTCCAGGAGTACGTCAAGGCGTGCGGCGGCGACCCGGCGGAGTGGGCGCCCCGCTGGAAGGAGGCGGAGGCGGAAGCCGCCGAGGCGCTGCGCGAGGAGCCGGCGGACGCCCCGGCGCCGTATCGGGGCCTGGCGCGCTTCGAACCGGACGACCGGCATCTGTTCTTCGGTCGGGACCGGATGGTCGAGCAACTCCACCGGTTGGTGTGTGATCACCGGTTCGCGGTGCTGTTCGGTGGGTCCGGCAGCGGAAAGTCCTCGCTGCTCAGGGCCGGACTGGTCCCCGTCCTGCGCGAGGAGATCGCCCGCCGGAGCCGTCCGGCGGTACTGCGTGTGCTCACCCCGGGCACTCGACCCGCACAGACGTACGGGCACCTGCTGGCCCCCGCCGAGGGCGAGCCGGACAGCTGGGTGGTGGTCGACCAGTTCGAGGAGACCTTCACTCTGTGCAGGGACCGTGAGGAACGGACCCGCTTCATCGACCTGTTGCTCGCCGCCCGAAACCCGGCCGGTCGGCTGCGGGTCCTGATCACCGTACGGGCCGACTTCTACGCCCGCTGCTCCGAGCACCGGGGCCTGGCGGACGCGCTGTCCTGTGCCGGACTGCTGCTGGGATCGATGACGGCCGACGAACTGCGTGAAGCGGTGACCAAGCCCGCGCAGTCCGTCGGACTGATGGTGGAGCGGGAGCTGACCGCGCGGATCGTCGAGGAGGTGGTCGACCAGCCCGGGGGACTGCCGATGCTCTCCCACGCGCTGCTGGAGACCTGGTGGCGGCGCAAGGGGCAGGTCCTCACCCTGGACGCCTACCAGGCAGCCGGCGGAGTGCACGGCGCGATCGCGGCGACGGCGGAGAAAATGTACGAGCAGCTGACGCAGGAGCAGGCACGCACCGCCCGCCAACTGCTGTCGCGGCTCGTCGAGCCGGGCCGGGGCACCCCGGACACCCGGCGCCCGCTGGCCCGCGCCGATCTGGCCGAGTGGACCAACCCGAACGTCCCGGAGGTGGTCGAACGGCTGGCTCGCGCCCGGCTCCTGATCACCGACGAGGACGGTCTCCAGCTCGCCCACGAGGCCCTGATCACCTGTTGGCCGCGGTTGTCCTGCTGGCTGGGTGAGGACCGCGAACGGTTACGTGACCACCGGCGGTTGACCGATGCCGCCCGCGCCTGGTCGGAGCACGATCGTGATCCGGGCGGACTGTATCGAGGCAGCAGGCTGGCGCGGGCGGAGGAGTTGTTCGGGGACGACGACGGCGCGCTCACCGTGCCGGAGCGGGAGTTCCTCATCGCCTCGCTGGAGGCCTGGGAAGCGGAGCAGCGGTCCGCGGCGCGTACCGCCCGAAGATCCCGGGCGCTGGTGACCGCTCTGTCGGCCGTCCTGGCGGTGGCTCTGCTGGTCGGTCTGGCCGCGCTGGACCAGCACCGCGGCAATGAGAGACAGCGCACCGACACAGCCGCCCGTCGCATCGCCGCCGTCGCCGACTCCCTGCGCACCACCGACCCGCGCACCGCGATGCTGCTGGGTGTCGCCGCCTGGCGCGTCTCGCCGCTCCCCGAGTCCCGCCGGGCTCTCCTCGGCGCCCTCGCCCAGCCCGAACAGGACAACTTCACCGACCCTGCCGCCGGCGACAGTCCCCGTCGCTTCCTCACCTCGTCCGGCCGCACCCTGCTGAGTGTCGAGGACCGCGCGTGGCGGACGTACGACGTGGCGACGCGCCGCCGCGTCGGCTCGGGCCGACTTCCGGCCGACGGCGACCAGGTGGTCGGGGTTTCCTCCGACGCGAAGGTGATCGCGCTGAACGAGCGGGACGGCATCCGGTTGTGGGACACGACCACCGGGCACTGGGCCACAGGGGGGTTGTCGTCGGCGTACTCCGACGTCGCTTTCGGCGACGGTGCCCTGCTGGTGACCGGCACCGGCGATCGACGGGCCCACCTGTACTCCCTCACCGACGGCAGGAAACAGTTCGAGAGCCCGGCTGCCGCCCGCGCGGTCCTGTCCCCCGACACCCGTACGGTGGCCCTCTGCCCCACCGGCGGCCGGAGCGCGGCACCGCAGGTGTGGGACACCGTCCGGCACCGCGTTCTGCCCGGCGACTGGGCGGACGACCAGGACGTGTGCGACGACAACGACGCGTGGCCCTCCCCCGGCGGCGGCGAGCGGACAGCCGGCCTCGGGGCCGGCATCCGGGCCGACAACCGGTCGGCACTGGTGTTGGGCCACGGCGGGCTGTTGGCGGCCGCCTCGCTGTCCGGCATCCGGGTCTGGGACACACGCTCGGGACATCTGCTGGCCGACATCACCGCCCCGGGCGTCCAGTACACCGCCTTCAGCAGGGACGGGAAGTTCCTGGCGGTGACCGACGGCGCGGAGATCAAGGTGTGGCGGCTGTCGTCCCCCGAGACCCCGGTGTTCCGCCACTTCCTCAACAACCAGTACGTGTCCGGCGCGTTCGCCTGGGATCCCACGCACCCCGTCCTGCGCTATCTGGAGGGCGGCACCGTCCACTCCCTGGACGTGACGGCGGCGGTGACGCCGGCCTGGCAAGCCGGTGAGCTGTCGGGCGCCCGGCTCGCCCCGGACGGCCGCACCCTCGTCACCGCCGAACGAACGGCCGCCGGTCACCGCTTCCAACTGAGTGGCACCGGCGGCGGGCACGTCAGCCGGACGCTGCCCTCTCCGCCGTCCCCCGTCGCTCCCGAAGGCTTGGATCCTGTCGTCCCCGACGACACGGAAGCCCTGATGGCGTTCAGCACGGACGGGAGACTGCTCGCGTCCGGCGTCTCGGCGCCGGGCCTGGAGGTGGTCTCGCAGCGGATCACGATCTGGGACCTGCGCCGCAACAGGGCTCGGGACGTGCTGGACCTGGCTGTCGCCGACCCGGCCGGATCGGTCACCGACCTCTCTCTGGGCCCCGGCGGCCCGGACCTGTACGCCGTGCGTGCCCCCACCGGCGGCGGCTTGAGCGACAAGGGGTGGCAGGGGGAGGTGTGGGACACGCAGAGCCGTCGCCGCGTCTCCGTGGTGACCGGTCTGACCAGCAGCGGCCTTGCCGTTCGCACCGACGGGGGGCTGCTGGTCGGTGACAACCGCTTCGCCCGAGCCCCGAAGGGTTCGATGACCGGGAAGGATCTCGTCCAGGGCGATCGGATCAGCGGCCTCGCCTTCAGTGCGGACGGCTCACAGTTGGCGGCGGGCGACTCGACGGGCCGGGTCGCACTGTGGGACGGCGACCTGAGGCACAGGGCCGGGGTGCTGCGAAATGTCTTCCCGTCCCGGTTCGGTGACTCCCCGGAGGGCGTCGGGGCACTGGCGCTCAGCCCCGACGGCCAGAGCCTCGCGGTGGGGGGCAGTTCGGGAACGCTCCAGTTGTGGGATGTCGCGACGCAACAGCCGTTGGGCGGGGCCCTGCCGACGCCGGGCGAGGAAATCGCCTCCATGGCGTTCAGCGAGGACAGCGGCACGGTGTACGTGGCCGGGCGCCACGTCCCCCTCAAGCCGTACGTCATCGATCCGGAGCAGGTGGCCGAGCGGGTGTGCGCCAGGGTGAGCGGAACACTGACGCGGGCGCAGTGGCGGACGTACGCCCCGGACATCCCGTACCGGAATGTGTGCGGGCACTGATCTCGATGCTCCGGGCTCGGGACCGATCTGCCGCGAGGCGGCCGACGAACGGGCCTTGCCGTTCGCCCGCCGCAGCCGGGCCGCGATGCCACAGGAGTACCTGGAGGACCGGGCGACCTACCCGCCCGGTCGACCTGGGCCCTGTCAGGAACGTGTGCGCGCGGTCCGCCTCCGTCCGCGGCGGGAGGGTGCGGCGGTGTCCCCGGTTCCGGTGTTCGTGTACTTTCTGCTCTACTCGTTCGTCTACGGCAGGATCCGGCACCGGCACGCCGTCGACTTCGTCCTGGTGCTCGGTTCCGGGCTCATCGGAGGTTCGCGGGTCCCTCCGCTGCTGGCCGGCCGACTGGACCGGGGACGCGCCGCGTTCGACGCCCAGCGGGCCAAGGGCCGGGAGACGATGCTGTTGACGTCCGGCGGCCAGGGGCCGGATGAGGACCTCCCCGAGGCACGGGCGATGGCCGACTACCTCATCGCGCGCGGCGTGCCGGCCGACCGGATCCTCATCGAGGACAAGTCCCGCACCACTCAGGAGAACCTGCGGTTCAGCAAGACACTGATGCAGAACCGCACAAGGGACTACCGGGCGTTGGTGGTGACCAACAACTTCCACGTCCTGCGTGCCGCCCAGATCGCTCGCAGGGAGAAAGTCGAGGCACAGGTCATCGGCGCGCCGACAGCCCGTTACTTCTGGCCCAGCGCGACGATCCGCGAGTTCGTGGCCGTCTTCCTGTCGCACCGGGTCCTGAACCTGAGCATCTGCGTGTTGCTGGCCGCCGTCGGCGCGCTGCGCCTGTACTGATCCATTCCGCTTTTCGCGCGCCGACGCCGACCAGGGCTGCGACGCTGAGAGGACTCCGTTCATGAACAACAGGGTGGAGCCGGCCATATGGGCTGCCCTGCTGATGTCCGTGGCCGCGCTGGTGCTGTTCGTTCCCTACATAGCCGTGCGGTACCGGCGACGCGGCGAACTGGGCCTGGGCAACATGGCATTGGCATTCGCCGGGCCTCTCTACGGCCTGGCACTGTTCTTCTACGTGTTCGCCCCGTTCCCGCGCCTCAGGCCAGATTTCTGTGCCGTCATCGGTGTCCGTCGGCCACAACTGATCCCCTTCCATTTCCTGCACGACATGGGAAGGTCCGCCAACGGCAAGGGCCTCATGGCGATGCTGCACAACCCGGCCTTGGCGCAAGTACTGCTGAACGTGGCGCTCTTCATCCCCTTGGGCATGTTCGTCCGGTACATGTTCCGGCGTAGTGTGCCCGTCACCGCGGCCGTCGGCCTGGCTGTGTCACTGCTGATCGAGACGACACAACTGACCGGAGACTGGTTCATCTACCCGTGTCCGTACCGGCTGTTCCACGTCGACGACCTGATCGCGAACGGCCTGGGAGGTCTGATCGGCGCGCTGGCCGCCCCACTGCTCAGTGCCGTGCCCGGCCAGCGGGTCCACGCCGAACCGGGAGCGCCGCGCCCTATCACCTGGCGCAGGCGGCTGCTGGCGTCCGTGTGCGACCTGATGAGCTTCGGGTTCCTGTATGTGCCGACGGTCGCCGCCTGCGCGGCGCTGATGTGGATCTGGCAAGGAGGCCTCTCCGCCGACGGCGCGCCTCCGTACTCGGACTTCTTCGTCGACGTGACCGTCGAACGTGTCGGGTTCTGGATGCCGTGGCTCGTGCTCACGGTCGGATTCTCCCTGGCAGGCAGCGGGGCCAGTCTCGGGCAGCGCATCGTCAGGTTGCAGGCGACCACCGCTGACGGCCGCCGGCCAGAGGTGAGGGCGAGGCTGGTACAGGGCCTGACGGGCGTCGGCGGCTTCCTGCTCCTCAACCACTTCGACTCGTTCTCCGGCCCTGCCACCGTCCTGGCCGTCATGTCGCTCGTCGCGCTGTTCAAGACATCGCGGCACCGCGGTTTCTCCTACCTCTGCGCGAGACTGACGATGACGGATTCCCGCATGCCGAGCGGGCAGGGGAAAGCAACCGAACTCGTGCAGTGACTCGCCCCCGACTCAAGACAGGCCTCCCGCGCCAGGCTCTCGCCGCCTGAGCGCCGTCGGCTCGGACCGGTCAGTGGCGGGGGCCGAGTTCTCTTCCAGGAAGAACCCGGAACTCGCAAGCCCTGCGAGCCCACGTTCGAAAGGCGTAAACCGAGCTATGGGCCCTCGGCCGACGAACTCGCACGACGGCTCGTCGAGTCGGGGGCCGAGGCACGGCCCGCCTCACATCGTCGTCGTCCGCCGCGCCGACCGCAGTCGGTGTTCGCCGCCTCCTTCACCACCAAGTCCCGTGTCGCCAAGGGCACCCCGGTCATCACCGTCAAGCCCAACTCGGCCGCCGTCGAGGCCG